>JBBSGN010000209.1:0-5570 GCA_038254085.1 Chloroflexia bacterium
CTATGTTTGCAACTGAGCAAATTAGCCCTTTCAATTCAAAACTCGTAACTCAAAACTCATAACTCGGTATCACCCTTCCGTCCACTTAAGTCGCACGCCGCCGATGCCGATGATATCTCCCTCGGTGATAGTTACGGGGCGGGATATTTCCGCCTCGTTGAGGAAGGTGCCGTTGGTGGAGGCCACATCTTCGAGCCAGGCTCGCCCGTCGCGCCAGCTAATGAGAGAGTGCTCACTAGACACAAAATCATCGTCCAGCACTATGCTGTTGCTCGGCTTGCGGCCCAGTGAAGTCACCGCCTGCAACGTGAATACGGTGCCCGGAACCAGCCTGCTCCGCCCCGGCTCGACCACCACCAGTTTGCCGTACCTGGACCGGGCCGGCGCGCTCTCCGGGGCGGACGGCTGCCGCAAGTCTCGCACCGTCACACGCATGACCTGGAACAAGAACAGGTAAATCAGACCGATGAACGCAATTCGCAGGCCCAGGATAAAGATGTCGAATGGAAGCGTCTGGATGTTAGGCATTCTGTCAATTATGAATTATGAATTATGAATTATGAATTAGTCATCTCAGTTCATAATTCATAATTACTCCTATTCTTGCGCGAAGAGCAGCTCAAAGCCGCCTATGGAGACCAGGTCGCCGGAGGCTAGCACGACGGCCTCTACCGGCTGGTTATTTACGAAGGTGCCGTTGGTGGAGCGTTGGTCGCGCAGCAGGTAGTGGCCGTGACGGAAGGTGATCTGAGCGTGGTGGCGCGATACGCGCGCGTCGTCAATCACCAGGTCGTTGTCGAGGCCCCTCCCTATGGAAATGAGCGTTCTCGTAATCGGGAAGTCGCGCTCGGCCATACCGTCCTTGAGCGTCTGCAAGTAAGCTGCGGGGCGTGAGGCATCAGGACGCGCACCGGCGCCGGTTCTAGGCCGGTTACGGGCTACTTGGGGCATAGCATGGGTGCGCGCGAGGGCCGGTTCGTCTTCTGCAACGCGCTCGGTTGGCGCGCCCGCGCTCGCCAACGCGGAGGCGGCGGGCTGGTCGCTTAGTTGAGCCGTTACCTCGATGCCCCGCCGGGGCGCGTCCTCGCTGGGGCGCAATATAACTCTGGGACGGGCCACCAGCGAATAACCCCTCTCAGCCGCCAGGTCCGATATGAACTCGGCCATGTTATGCTCAAGCGATTGGCGGAAAGGCTCGAACTCGGCGAAGTCTTCGGGGTTGAGAGTGACTTCATAGTGATTAGGCACGTAGGTACGGCCAACGCTGATGGTAGGGTGAGCCTCCATCTCGCGCTCAAGGCGCTTGGCGATTTCGGCGGGCTGGATCGGGCTGCGAAAGAGGCGCGCGAACGACCCTTCCATGAGGCGCTCAACAAGCTCTTCAAAGCGCTGCAAAGCCTCCACGACTGCCTCCACTGTGGCGCGTTTACGCCATAAGACCATAACACGGCACTCTGGCCGCATCCCGATTATACCTGTACAGAAGGGGCAGGGTCAAACCTGTGGAAAGGTCGGTTCCTTCATGGTATGATCCACTTCGCACGGTCCAACGTAAGTAGTAGTACTAAATGAAGCGCGATTCTAGTACCAAATTGCGGTGTTGGACTGCTCATTACTGCGCCATCTTCGGATATAATCATTCATGTGCGTATCTCCCTGATGAAGAGCAATAATAGCCCCAAGTCTGGTTCTTCCTTCCCCAGGTTCGGTGCATGGGGAAAGAAGCCCTGGGTGGTGCCTTACAGCAGGGTGCGTGGCGGCACGGTGCCCACCCTTGATATAAGCGAGCGAGCGTTCATAGAGAGGATCGTCGCAAGAGACGGACTGAAGTTTGCGTTCAAGGTATGGCTGGCTGTCCGGGTGGCCCTTTCGCTTTGGGGCGCACTGGTATTTTGGGTCGCGCCTGAGCAGCAGTTCCAGGACATCCACAGAGATAACCCAACAGTCGCAATACCTGGCGATAACATCTATGGCTACGCGGTGGGTATCTGGAACATTTACGATACGAGTCACTACATCACAATCGCGGAGCATGGTTATGGATATGATCCTGGATACCTGACCGCGTTCTTCCCAGGCTTTCCATTGCTAATCAGAATAGCCAGCATATTCACACTGGGGAACACGTTGCTGGCCGCGATAATGGTCGCTAACGTGTGCGCATTTGTATTCTTCTGGTACTTGTACCGTTTGGTAGAAGCTGATTACGGAGAAGCAGTTGCCAAGCGCGCAGTGATACTTAGCGCCGTGTTCCCTACTTCATTTTTCCTCTTTCTGGGCTATACTGAAGCGCCCCTTTTAGCCTTTACGGTCGGCGCTCTCTATTATGGCCGGCAACAAAAGTGGTGGGTAGCCGGCATTTTCGCGGGGGCGGCCGCGTTAATTAAGCAACCTGGCGTCTTCCTGATAATTCCTCTCGGATACATGTATTGGCGTCAATACGTCGCATACAACAAGTCATCTTCCTTCCTGAACAAGTTAGAGTGGTCGTGGCTGCTTTTATGCCCAATTGCTGCCGGCGGGTACACAATCTATCGCTACTTGTATATTAACACGCCCCTGGCAAGCCCCAATGATCTGGGTGCGGGAGAGCTAATCGCTTTCCCGAGCGTGCCGCTCCTCAACGCTTTGCGGGCGGTGCGACCAGACAACCCGCAACTGGCCTTCAACTTGATGGAAATCGGGTTTACGCTGCTCTTGATAGGGTTGGTTGTCGGGACGGTGCTGAAAATAAGGTCGGCTACATACAGCCTTTATTCGGTTGTGTTGGCCGTTGTTAGCCTGTGCGTCACCCTGCCGAGTGTCACTCGCCCCGAAACCGACATACCCCGGCGGATATTGCTTATCTTCCCAATTTTCATATATTTGGCGCTGATTACGTCTAAGAGGCGGGTTTTCGTTTACACAGTTACCTTTTCCTTCCTTCTATTCCTGTGCCTGGCGGGTCTGGAAGAGATTTGGATATTTATTAGCTGACCAGCTCTGCATCATTCATCGCACTTGGCATACAACATGCTCAATAGTCCCCAGGGTTCATATAATTGCCTGGGTCCGCGTACTATTTCCTGTTGCAAATCTGTGGAAAAGGCCCTTGTACACAGTAGACCCTCATGTGCTATAATCCAGGTAACAGCAGTTGCTGAATACCCATTGAGGTGACTGACGGCACCCAGAATATGAGCCACATAGATGCCAGGACGCCACTCGCCTCCTCTTGATGCGCCCGAACAGGCGGCAGAGAAGCTGACGAGGCCGACGACACGCGAGTCACACAACAAGAAAGATAGAACGGACCAGCACTTCCCCCAAGCGGGAACAGGCTCTATAACTCTCTCATCCCCTTCCCTAACAGGCACAGGCACACCCGACAGTCTCAGCGCTCCCGCGCTTCCCCCTCAACCAACCGAACCTTCGCGCACTCCCACCCAGGCTGCGCTGTTCGACCCCGAAAATGACTCCGACGTAAAGCCCCATGAGGTACGCGCGCACAGAGAAGGCATTATCACCGTCGGCGGTATAGATTTCCACCATGAAAGCGAAGCCGAGTTCGCTCGCCTGCTCGATTACTATGGCATCGAGTGGCAGTATGAGCCGCACCAGTTCCCGCTCCAGTGGCGCGACGACCGGCCCACCGAGATGTTCTCCCCCGATTTCTACCTTACCGAGTACGACCTCTATATCGAGTTGACAACGATGCGCCAATCGCTGGTGCGGCGCAAGAACCGTAAGCTACGCCTGCTGCGCGCGCTTTACCCCGAAATCAACATCAAGCTCCTCTACCGGCGCGACTACCAACGACTGCTTGAGCGCTTTGGTATAAGGCCGGAAGAGATAGAAGCTGAGCAACAGCGTACCGGCGGATTTGAGCTGCCATGACCCAGGCTATACTGCTGCCAACTGAAAACGAGCCGACTTGGGCTGGGGACGATATCGAGGTCTTCATTAGCGAAAGCGAATTGCAAAGCCGGGTTGGCGAATTGGCTTATGAGCTAGCGGACGACTATCGTAATCTCGACGTGTCGCGGGACAGTCCGCTTCACCTTATAGGGGTGCTGAAGGGTGTCGTGCCCTTTATGTCCGACCTGATGCGGGCTATACCGACCGACATACCTGTGAGCGTGGACTTCCTGGCGATAACGCCTTACGGACCGCAGAGCAGGCAGGGAGGCAGCGTGCGCCTCCTCAAAGACCTAGACGAACCGATTACCGACCGCCACGTCTTGCTCGTGGAAGATATAGTGGACACCGGCCTGACGCTCGGCTATCTGATGAAGATGCTGCGCGGCCGGCAGCCCAAATCGCTCCGTGTCTGCACCTTGCTCGATAGGGCCAGCGTGCGACTTCTCGACCTACGGCTTGCCTACACGGGCTTCGAGATACCCGACCAATTCGTGATCGGCTACGGCCTCGACTACAAAGAGCGATACCGCAACCTCCCCTATATCGGCGTGCTGAAAGAGGAAGCTCGCTAACGCCTTCGGTTCATCCCCAAATCACAAAAGCTGGCCGTAAGCGAGGGCCAGCTTTTGTGATTTTGCGTGTGACTTAGCGTATCTTAGCGCCTGCAAGTAGCCAGGCGGCGCATATCGGCGGGACTGTAGGAATAGACAGGCGTACCGGATGCCAGCAGCTTCGACAGCCCCACCGGCTCCAGACCTTTGCCACGAAGCATCTGGATAATAAGGGGCAGAGCAGCCGCGCTGGAGCGGCGGTTGGCGTGCATCAAAATGATGTCGCCCGGCCCGGCGCACGCCACATTGGCCAACAACTGTTGGGCTGGCTTTTCGTGCCCCTCCGAGTCGCCACTGTCTATTGACCATGTAACTGTGCGCGAGAAGCCCACTAGGTGTGCCGCCTGCTCGGTGCGCATGTCCCAACTGCCGAAGGGCGGGCGAAAGATCGGCGACGGGTCGCGGCCAAAGAAGCCCTTGATGGCCGCTTGGCCCCGCAAAATGTCGCTCACTTCGGCCTGCACTCCGCCCCTTGCCCCCAGCCTGGGCATGATCGGGTGGGAGTAAGTGTGGTCGCACAGTTCGTACGAGCCTTGCGCGAACAACTGCTTTAGCTGGGTGGCCTGGCCCGGCGCGACGCGTGAATACATGTCCAGGCCGCTCCCCGCCGGGCAAAGGGTGAGTGTCGCGTGGGCGGCGTTGGCCTCCTGAAGGATGTGGGCCGCTGCCTGCCAACGGTAATTGGCCGTGTAAAAGTCGTCTACTGTGATCGCCACGTAGGGGCGGTCGGTCTCTATTCTGCGGATCACGGCAGGCGTCTGCGGCGGTGCGTACAAATCCCGGGTCATGCTATCGGCCAGGTAGTGGGCCGAGGGCTGCGTCCAACCTCCGAGGGCCATAACGGAAGCAAGTAGTTTGAGGATAGCCTGGACCAGGACAAACATATCGGCGAATTAGCGGTTCTTTTCTATCTTGGCATACGTGGGGTGAGGAAGCAAGCCCCACCTGTCTTGAGGCCAGTATGACACGAAGGCCGTGCCGATTATCCTCTCCTCATCAAGCGGCCCCCAGATATGCGAATCGCTGGAGTTGCGCCTGTTGTCGCCCAGCACGAAGATA
>JBBSGN010000210.1:0-5570 GCA_038254085.1 Chloroflexia bacterium
CCTACTTTTGCACGTATCACGTTCATAGGCCTACTACGGGTACTGAGTTACTTGCAGACGTCCGCATTCGGCTTCGCGTACACACGATAGCTTGCGAGCGTACAGCTTCCAGCCATCTACGCCAAGACTACCAACGAACCGGTAGTGCGAGCCTATATAGGCGAACACCTCTTGCATGGCTGGCGGTACGTCGTACACGAGTACCGGCGCCCCTTTCTCAGTGCGAGCAAGGCGTGTCGTGCTGGCGGCGGGTGCGATCCAGACGCCCGCGCTCCTCTTGCGGTCGGGCGTGCACTCGCCGTCCGGTCGCATCGGTCGCAACCTGACACTCCACCCCAACGCCGCCGTAATCTCGATCTTCGATGAGGCGGTGGAAGGCTGGAAGGGCGTTCACCAGGCCTACCAGGTGCGTCAATTCCAGGACGAGGGGATCATCATGGCAGCCGTCAACCTGCCGCCATCCCTACTGGCAATGGCAATCGGCCGGTATGGGCGCCGGCTGGCCGAAGTTATGCAGCAGTACAACCACATCGTGAGCGCGGGCGTGCTCGTGGAAGACACAGGCTCAGGGCGTGTGCGCCTTCTTCCCAATGGACAGCCCGCCGCCTTCTACACCCTATCGGAGCGCGACGCACAGACCCTGGTGCGCGGCACTGCGCTCCTCTCCGAGTTGCTCTTCGCCGCCGGTGCCCGTCGCGTGATCGTGCCATTCGGCGGCGTATCCGATCTGCTCGCGCCTGACGACGCTCGTAAGCTACGCACTCGTAAGGTGCCGCCGCAAGCAATGGAGCTAGCCACTGTGCATATCATGGGTACTGCTCGAATGGGCGGCGACCCTATCCACCACGTGTGCGACTCCTATGGGCGTGTCTACGATACGGAGGGTCTGTACGTGTCAGACGCCAGCCTATTCCCGTCGCCGATAGGGATCAACCCGATGGAGACCATAATGGCGCTTGCCACGCGCAACGCCGAGCACATGGTGGAGACTTGGACATGGACGTGATGAGCGAAAAGCGCGAGATGAGCAATCAGCAGGGACCGTCTACCGAGTTTCTGAGGCTGGTAGGGCTCAAGCCCGGCCAATTGGAGGCTCTCATGCTGCGCGGCCAGACGCCCGACAGCGATGCGCTTATTGATTGGGAGTTTCGGGGTATGAATCTCGGCGTGGGACCCAGGATTCTGGGCATCCGCAAGTTCATCAAGGGCTTTTACCGCCCAGCAGACGGGGCCGTGTTCGGCTACAACGTGCGCGCCCGGCAGAATGATCCCCACGAGGCGTGGTTCGCCAAACTCACCAGCGGGAAGCGAAAGCGCTTTGGCTTCTATCGCGTCCTACCCACGGATCCGGAGAGCCGCGACAACGCCTACTTGAACACTCTGCTACTCGACTACGGACGGGGAGGGAACGGTCCCTTTGACATCACCGCCACCCTGCGCGATTATCTGGTGCGTGTCAACCCTGGCTCCGATGACCTGCTGCTTGGCAAGGCTTTCTTTGCCGTGGGCGGTCTGCGCCTGGCACTCGGCTATTTTCTACTCGAACGCCGCCGCAAGGCGGCTTGTTAGTCAAGCTCTAATACTACAGCCGCAGTTGTAAAGGAGCGAGGTGTCGGCCTCTGATATCAGACACGAAGTGCTGAGAGATGCGCCAACCAGACAGTCTTCACGCTTAAACATCTACCCCAGCCAGCTAACTGCCGCTGTTGTACTAAGATCAAAGGGACACCCGAGAAGAGCCGAGAGCAGATTGGTTTACCGATGAACCAGTGACAAAGAAAGCCACAAATCAGGGACACTTAAAGTCTAACGTGACAGCTATTCTATTGCTTGACGAGCTTGCGCAGGGCCGGTATGTCCCGTTCACCTTGCAGGAAACCCAGTCAGTGTCACTGTTTGGCGTAACCCTGGATATGGGCCCCGCAGAGGCTCAAGTATTCATGACGGTTGGTGACACCGCTTATATTGCACAGATGCAGGAACTTTACCGGACCTTACCGCCCCGAACGCCCGTAACGATAACTATGAAACCGGTACCTGGGCTTGCGAACTACGTGCGTTACGCCAATTGGGTTGCAGATGCAAATACCTGATGTCTGATATTAGTACCAGCCTACAGACCCTGGCGCATCGATGTGGATTTGGCGCGGATATCTCAAGTGGTAGGCGTAGCTACAGCACAACTGCGCGTGGGGACAGCCAAAGTTAGAAGTGACAAGGTTGATTCTACGCGCCTGCACATTTGCAAATCCCGAGGAAACGGTTCACATATGAACCAGTGACAACGAAAGTCACAAATCAGGGACACTCAAAGTCTCACTCAGGGACAGCCAAAGTCGCGCGCAGTGACACCCAAAGTTTGAAGTGACACCCTACCCTCGGCTCGGCGAGTGATCCATACCCCAAACCCTTTCGGTCTACTCCATCTGCCCCATTTCACTTCTCCGCTTCTTCCCTTCATGAAGTGGAAAAGCACCTCCTGCTACCTACATAATGGTAGGCTGCTTCTGTGCTTCGAATGGGCGCAACCCATGCTGTCGCCGGAACGAGCAAGGCATGAGTTAGTACGGAGAACGTTCACATATGAACCAGGGACAACGAAAGCCGCAATCCAGGGACACTCAAAATTGCACGCAGGGACAGCGAAAGTCGCGCGCAGCGACAGTTAAAGTTCGAAGTGACAACACGGTGTCACTTTCAATTTGGAGTGTCCCTGAGTGCAATTTTCATTGTCACTGGTTCATATATGAACCGTTCTCTGCTTTGCACCGAGGTCGCAATCCGAATAAGCCATCTCGCTGCTGTTGTATAGCTTAGAGCGCGTGCGATCCGACTACCACCCCGCTCCTGTCGGTCTCGGGGGTAGTGGCGATCCAGATGATTGACGGTCGCTGTTCAGTTTCTTGGCCGTCACCCGGGTTAGTCTGTGATCTCGCCTGCCGCTCTCCTGACTGCCCTCTCCAGATCTTGATGGCTTGGCTTGGTGTACACCTTAGTGCATTGGTGACAAGATAAGGTTGGACAGATGATGTCAAGCTGTTTTGCTGTTGGATTTGGACACAGGAGTTGGGTAGAATCGTGCATGAGCACATCTTTCAACTCTTCTAACTCTTCCAAACCCAAACAGAGCAGCATCCGTCATACTCGCGCCATACAGCGGGACCGCTCCAAACGCCCTACTGTGGCTCCTTCTGCTGCGGCCATTGAGCAGCGCCTGACTGAGCTTATCCACCCCGCCACCTACGCCCAAGTAGCTGCTTACCAGGTGATGGGCTTGCGTCACCGCATCTTGACGTTGCCGGTGATGATGGCCTTCGTGCTGAGCATGATCTGGCGGCAGATCGGCTCGGTTCGAGAGGCCGTACGAGTGCTGCACGAAGACGGAGTGCTGTGGGTGCCACCTGTGTCGGTGTCGCATCAAGCTGTAGGCCAGCGTCTGAGGACGATGCCCGCCTCGTTGTTCAGGCAGGTACTTTTGGATGTGCTGCCTCTCATGCATGACCGCTGGCACTCTCGCCAACGCCCCTTGCCACCCGTGCTCACCTGGGCGCGGCAGCATTACACGGGTGTGGTGGCTTTCGACGGGTCCACCCTTGACACTTTGCTGCGTAAGGTGGGGCTGCTGCAAGACCTCCCTGACATGCACAGCGCCCTGTTGGGCGGGCGCATCGCGGGGGTGCTCGACCTCAGTTCGCGCTTGCCTGTCCATATCATGTACGAAGCTGATAGTGCGGCGCATGACCAACTCTTCTGGGAAGGGGTCATCGAGACGTTGGAACCTGGGCTGTTGGCCTTGTTTGATATGGGCTTTGTCAACTACACCTTCTTCGACCGCCTCACCGAGCGAGGAGTGAGTATGCTGACCCCTCTCAAGGCGAATGCGGCCATACAGGTGGCGCGGGTAGTGCAACAGACGGAGAGCATACGGGACTATGAAGTGGCGTTGGGTCAGGGCACCACACGCTGCGCTCACCCGATGCGAGTAGTGGAAATATCTGTGAGGGGTAAGTGGCACCGATACCTGACTAACGTGACCGACCCCCACAGATTGCCGGTTGAGCAGGTACAGGCGTTGTATGCCGAGCGGTGGCGTATGGAAGATGCCTTCAATACCGTCAAGCGGCTGCTGGGCCTGGCCTACTTCTGGTGTGGAGCGTCCAACGCCGTGCAGGTGCAGGTATGGGCTAGCTGGATACTGTATGCGGTGCTGGTGGACCTTACCGACGCAGTAGCTGAGGCGGTGAGGCAGCCCTTCAAGGCAATATCGTTGGAGATGGTGTTCCGGGCGTTGTACCATTACACTCAAGCCTGTCAGCGTCTCAGAGAGCAAGGGCGAGACCCTACCCTGGAGCTTGATGTGGTCGACTACCTGGCTCGCAAGGCCAAAGACCTTGACCTGCTCAAGCAGAAACGTCCTAGAGCCTGTTATGAACCCTGATGTGTGCCATCCGCCCACGTGTCAGCGCCGCCCCAAGGGATAAGTTGTGATAATATTGGGCATGACAGCCAGACTCAGACCAGACAGGCTAGCCACAACAGCATGGCCGCACTTCTGGTTGCCTCTCGCATTGATCGCCCTTGATGCGGGCTTGGTTGTCGCGCGAGTGTTGCTGTATGAGCCTCTTTTCGCCCAGCCGGGTGCCTTTGTCTTCGTCCTTGAGCCCCTGGTACTGCTGTTCCTGTACGCAGGTATCGTCCTCGCGGTTGCTCGTGCGCGCGGCTTCTTTCCCGACCGGCTGCAAGCCCTGCGCGTGGGCACGGTGACGGGGCTTGTCACAGGTGCCATATGGGTAGCCAACCTCGGACTTGAGACATTCACCGACTTGTCGAGCCCGATGGGTATACTGTCCACCGCACCCTTCCTGCTGGGCGCTTTTGTGCTGTGGGGTATTGCCGCCGCTCGCATGGGGTGGATGACGGACACTCTTGCTTCGGGAGTGCTTGTGGCAGTCTGGGGCGCGATGCTATGCGTGCTGCTAACAATTGCCTTCGGCCTTGTGCTGACCTACAGTTCTATCGACCGGTTGGAGCAAATTCTGGCGACCGACCCCGACTACCTGCGCAGCAGGTGGAGCGATATACAGGCTTTCGCAATCGCCAACTCATTTGACAGCGCGTTCTCGCACCTGCTGGTCGCACCTATCGTGGCCTGTGTAGTGGGTGCCGCAGGCGGCCTCATTGGTGCTTACTTTGGTGGCCGCAAGCGGCAGGAGCGGCGCACGACCCGGTTGTAAGGCTCACCAGGCAGCCGATTTACCGCACCGAGTTCATAACAGGCTCTAGTCGTGCTTCTCATGCCCAATCTGCTGTTTGACATTCTCATGATTACCTTAACTTGTCACCAATGACCTTAGTGGTATCCAGGCTCTCATGTCCCAGCAAGGTCGCCACCTGATCGAGAGGTGTACCCGTGTCGATCAGATTCTTGGCAAAGGTATGGCGGAGCGTATGCGCAGTGCAATCTCCAAGACGCGCCTGATAAGCGTACTTCCTCACCAGATAGTCTATGCCCCGTTCATTGAGCGGCCCCCTCTGCCCCATGAAGAGCGGACCTTCGGGTTGTCTGTTGC
>JBBSGN010000211.1:0-5568 GCA_038254085.1 Chloroflexia bacterium
CTATTGCAGGCGGCTTCTCTGGACGCTGCCGACGCTCTTCTCGGCCAGTTGCGCCTCTACCTCGCCCTGGGGATACTCATTGGCACGGTGGTGGGGGTGTTCGCGGGGTTGGCGCTCACCCGCGCTGTGCTAAAGCCGCTCGACCGCATGGCGCACACCGCCGAAGCCATTGCCCAGGGCGACCTGGACCGCAGGCTCAGGATGCCGGTGGGCCGCAACGAGATAGCCCGGCTAGGGGGCGCTTTCGACTTCATGGTTGACCGCCTGGCAGCAACATTGCAGGCGCAAAGGCGCTTCGTCGCCGACGCCTCTCACGAGCTACGCACGCCCCTTACTTCTCTCGAAGGGTTGAGCGAGATGCTTCTCATCGGCGCGGACCGAGGCGACAGTCGAGCGGTGCAGCGTATGGTGCGCTCCATACACAGCGAGTTGGGGCGTATGGCCCGGCTCGTTTCCGACCTGCTCGCGTTGTCCCGCCTGGATAGCGCAGCGCCCATGTCGCTCGTCAGCGTAGACGCCGGTAAGATGCTGGACGACGTGGCCGAACAGGTGGCTCCGTTGGCTGAGGCCCGGCAAATCGAACTGAAAGTGACGCGGGATGGGCCAGTCCTGGTGCAAGCCGAGCCTGACCGTCTCAAGCAGGTCATCCTCAACCTGGTGGATAACGCGCTGCGCTATACTCCACCAAAGGGCGAGATGGCGCTATCGGCGGTACACGACCCCAGCAATGGCAGCGGCGGCACCGCGCGCATCGAGGTCCGGGACACAGGGCCGGGTATCGCGCCCGAGGACCTGCCGCATATCTTCGACCGTTTCTACCGGGGCGACCCCTCTCGCGCCCGCGCTACCGGCAACACCGGGCTTGGTCTGGCTATCGCCCGCGCTATCGTGCAGGCGCATAGTGGGGCGATAGAGGTGCGGTCCACACCCGGCACGGGGACCTGCTTCACAATCATATTGCCTGCTGGCCGCTCGGACGAGCAGCACCCAGCAACGGCGGCGACAAAACGCAAGTACCATGCGGTGAGCAACCAGGTTAGATAGCCGAGAGAGTTGATATGCCCGTTTCTCCGTCTACTGTCCTTCCTCCGCCCCAGCCACCGGTGCGCTAAAGAGAGCGGGCACATAACCCCGCGCTGCTACCCATCCGCGCACCCTGGGGAGCTTGCCGTTCTCCAGGAGAGAATCGGGCCAGCCGTCCGACCAGGTTCCGTCCACCGAATCGTGCAGCGGGCCGGACATAGCGACGTGGGCCGAGAAAGCTTCCAACGCACCCCACGCCGCCCCCTTCGGGCGCGAGCCGTCCGCGCTCGTCGCCTCCAGGGTGTACCCTTTGCGGTCAACTTTGATCTCGGCGTGAAGGTACTGCTCAGGGCGCGGTATGCTCAACTGCAAGAGGATAGGGGCAGTGTTTATGTCTATCGGCACGTTGTCCGCGCGGTCAGGGTGCTGCATATCGGGCCTGCTATACTTGGCAAATGCTTGGACCCTATAGGTGCGCCCGCCTACCTGGTCGGGTGGGGGCAGTTGGAAGAGAAGAGTGTCGCTAATACGCTTGCCCGGCGCAGCTTCCTTCATCATACCAAAGGGGCGTTCTCCGGGCCAGCCGTGATGTGCATCCATGTTGGTGGGCCAAGGCCCCATGCGACGCCCTTGCTCGTCCCAGGCTGCCAGCTCGATGCCCACGACAAAGAGCCGCTCGGATGTGTCGTTACGCACTGTGACTAGAGCCTGCCCGTTTTCGCCTGCGAGGTAATTATCACCCGGCAAGCGAAGCTCGATGGAGAGGCCACCGCGCCGAGTGGTCACGATGGACGGGGAGCCTGTTTGCAGAGCGGCAGGCTCGGCAATTGGGAAAGGGGACGCAGTAGCGCGCGCTATCATGGTGGCTTGCAGACCCGGAATCTCCGTTCGCGGAGGGATCACGGTGCCGTCTGCGGCCATCGCGGTGATCGTCCCAGCGCCGGCCACCGGCGAGGCAGGCTGCTCACGGACCCCAGCAGGGGCGTTAGTCGGGACAGGAGACGCCACACCAGGCGCGTTACCAGGGGCACTCGGCACACTGCCGGTGCCAGGTGGTGCAGGCGTTCCACAGGCGGCAGCCGTTACGCACAGCACCACCAACGCAGACAGGCGAAATAGCAAACATATGGTGCGGGAAGAGGAAGGCGCTTTCATAAGGTACCTCGCTTGTGGGTGAAACTTATGCTAGTACAACGCAACGCGACCACAGAAAGTTCCTCCGCGTTATTGATAGAACCAGACTGAAGGGTAAGCATCCAGAATAGGGGTAAGAAAGGTGATGTTGTAGGGGCGCGATAAATCACGCCCTGCTGGCCTTAGCGACCGGATAGAAGGGCGCGATAAATCTCGCCCCTACAACCACATTTTCTTCTACTCCTATTCCGAACGCTAGCACTGAAGGCAGTGTTTGACGCAACGCACCTGAGCGGGTAAACTTGCCTTCACGAATAAGTCCCACGATCACAGGACCAAATAAAACAGGAGGCCACACATGAGTCTACGCGATTTGCGCCCGCAAGCCAAACGCCGCACGCCCGGCGAGCTAGTCGAGCATCTGAAGTCGTTTGAGTTGGACCTCAAGTTCTCGGCTGGGGTGTGGTTCTTCTCTCCGCCCGCCAGCCGCTTCCACGACCGCTACGCGCCGGTGATAGACATCGCAGCGCGCCTCGACATCGCCGCATCTCTCGTAGACTACGGCTTGAAGGGGATGGAGGCCCACTACCCGCATGAGATCAACGAGGACAACCTCGACCTGTGGAAGGGCTTCTCCCGCGACACCGGCATCAAGATACTCACCGTTATACCGCTCCTCTTCTACGACGCGCAATTCGAATGGGGTTCCCTCTCCAACCCCATCCCCGATATAAGGCGCAAGGCCATAGATCGCGCTATCGGCGCGTTGCGGTTGAACAAAGAACTTGACACCGAGTTCGCTATCGCCTGGCCCGGCATTGACGGCTATGAGAATGCCTTCGGCAGCGACTTGCGGGCCGCCCGCGACCGCTTCACCGAGGGGCTGGCCGAGGCGATGGACGTGGTGCCGGGTGTGCGCGTGGCCGAGGAGCCTAAGCCGTATGAGCCACGCGGCCACATCCTCTTTGGCACTACGTTCGAGGGGTTGCTGCTTGGCATGAAGGTCGAGGGGTTGCTGCAAAACCCTGAGAACAAGGCATTGCTGGCCGAAGGTCACGCGCTCTGCTGCATGAACCCGGAGGTTGGGCACATGCTTATGGGCTACGAAGACGCGCCCTATTCCTACGGCATGGTCATGGAGTACGGGCGACTTGCCCACACCCATTGGAACAGCCAGCCGCTCGGCAACTACGACCAGGACCTCAACGTAGGCGTGATCTCACCTGAAGCGATGGAAGCGACCCTGTACGCCATGAAAATGTACGGCTACGAGGGTTGGTTCGGCCTTGATGTCAACCCTGAGCGTATGCCTGTGGATGTGGCGCTCAAGAACTCAATGGACGCGATGCGCGCCGCCAACGACCGCATCAACAGCCTGGATCACGAGGCCATCATCTGGGCCACCGAGCACCCCGACAAAGCGCGCGGCTGGCTGGAAGCCTACCTCATCCGCGCCCGCGCCCCCAGGCCGGACAAGCTGGGACCGTTGCCGCCTCCAGAGCGGTAAACCAGTACAGAGTACAGAGTACAGAGTACAGAGTACAGAGTACAGAGTAGTGAGTTACTTTCGGGTACTCTGTACTCGCTACTCGTCAGGGTTTGGAGTTGGGCGCTATGTAGATATCTACAAAGCGTTGCCAGGTGGCGTCGTTGTACAGGAAATGGATGATGCGGTCGCTGGTCCACAGGGCGTAACCGTGCTCGTATATCTGCCAGGCCGCCGTTATGTTCCTCTCAGGCTCGGTGGCCCAACCGAGGGCCTGGCGTATATAGCCATTGTCGCGCCATACCTTGCCGAAGCCTCTGATCGGTTCGTAGAAACCCGCAGGCGGCGTATCTATAGGCTCCTGGGTGGGGTCGTTGTCGCGCCAGGTATCTTCGAATAGATACCAGTTGCCCGTCGGGTCGTCATCAGTACCTATAAACACGTAGATCTCGTGTGTGTCGCCCCGCCAGAACATATAGCCGCCCTGGAAGTGCTGTTGAGCTGCCAGTTGTATCGCCGTCTCGGACATGGTGGGGCAGCCGATGCGCCCTCGCACACCGGCATTCGCGCGCCATATCTTGCCAAAGCCCGACACAGGCGCTATTGAGCAGGCAGGCGTCGGCGTAGGTGTCTGCGTGCCGGTAGGGCGAGGCGTAATCCTAGGTGTGGCTGTAGGTGTACCCTTGCGCGGTGCAGGCGTGTTGGTCGGGTCGGGCGTGGGCGTTTGGGCAGTGGCGGTCGGCTCCGGCGTGTAGGTTGGCTCGGGCGCGGCAGTGTCGGTGGGCGCAGGCGTATTGCTCGATGCTGGTGTGGCTGTCGAGATGGGCGCTACGGGCGTAACAGTGGTGTTAGGGTTGGGGGTGCGCGTGGGACGTTCCGGCTGGGTTGTCGGTGTTTCTACCGCAGGCAGCGGCCCGGCGGGTGTGCTTATTACGACCGTCCCCTGCGCCACCGCGGTCGGTTGGGGCGTGCGTGTAGGCGCCGGAGTGTTGGTCGGCGTTGGGGTCTCGGTTGGTGTATTTGTGGGCGTAGGCGTGTGGGCGAATGTGCTGAACGACAAGACGGTGGCATGGTCGTCCAGCGTCTCGTTGGCTACGCCCGTCCTGATATTCTGGGCGTCAACTCGAACTTGGTAATCGCCGCCGGCCTGCCATTCAGCCTTCGGCCTTATAGTTAGCGCGTCAGTGACGCCTGGGGTGGCCGGCTCTTTGGTTACGTCCACAGGCTGAGACGTGTTGTTCGTTATGCGCCAAACGGTAGTATTGCTGATAGCCTGGTCTGCAAGTACTCGCTTGCTGAACTTCACATGCAGAGCCTGACCGTAATCGGCAAAGGGAGACTGCTCCTCCAACTGAGCGGCAACGGCCACATGCGACCCCTTGATCATTAGCACCGCGACCACAATCGCCAACCCGGCCACCAGTAAAGCGGCGGGCAGAGCCTTAGCCCAGCCGTTGCCGAGGTTGGTGAACACGGTCGCCAGAGCTGGTTTGCTTTTCGCCTGGGGGAGGGCCACTAATTTGCCTCTGATGGGAGCAGTACTGACGCTACGGGCACCCGTTTGCTGGGCCTCGATAGCACGCCAAACATCACGCCGCAGCCCGGCTGGGGGAATGGGCACGGGCAGGGCGCGCAGGTCGCTCCCGATAGCCCGATACTCGGCCAGGGCGCGGCGGCAATCTTCACAACGCGCCAGATGACGCTCCACCTGGGCACGCTCTTCCGGCGTCGCTTCGCCATCATAGTAGGTGGAGAGCAGTGGCCGGACCTCGGTGCAGTTCATTAGTGTTCCCCCAATGTTCTATGGTTATTTACGGGCGACGGGCGACCGTCGTCATACAACAGCTGCCAATACTAGAGTTTCCAGGTCATCGTCGAGGACTTTTCAGCCAATATATACTGTGACTCCTCGGTGGTAGGGCGTC
>JBBSGN010000212.1:0-5541 GCA_038254085.1 Chloroflexia bacterium
ATCCGCCCGTGCAAGCGGCGCTTCGCCCTCGCCTGGCAACTCTCGATTGGCGCGCCCATCGCGTTGGCTGCGGGCGCTCTGGCTTGTTGGCCCTTTAGGCGTTGAAATTGTATCTTTCTTCTTAGACATCTTCCTCTATTATAGCGTACAACAAGTTACGTAAATATCACGTGCAAAACTGCCTATTAGCACAATGTATACCTCAACCCCTTCTGTTTCAGGGCATATAGCTTATACAATACCCTACCCTAGCTGTGCTGGAACGTCAAGTTGCGTTGCGGGCAGAGGGTTTATGCGCGCTCGCGTAAGTTTCCTTTCTAACATACTGTCGTGCTGTTAGATATGTCTGTTGTATACCGGAGCGCTCAGATTGGGCCTAGCGTAATGCACCCAGTTCATCCGCAAAACATGACAGAGGGTGTCAGCAATCGCATTATATACTATTAACAATCGAAGCCAAAAAGTATAACGAGGCAGGAGAGTCAAATGCAACACTACGAGGGCAGATCAATAGATACGAATAACGCAGCATCAACGCGAGAGCCAAACCCTGTGCGGCCACGGCTGCCCGAAGAGTACGGCGTGCCCTGCACCGAGGATGGCATGGTGGCTTGGGATTGGGTAGTCGAGAGGCTGGGTCGGGCGCGCAACTACTGGGTTTGCACGGCCAGTCCTAACGGCAGGCCCCACGCCGTGCCTGTGTGGGCCGCATGGTTGGACGGCACACTCTATTTTGACGGACATCCACAGACGCGCTGGGGGCGCAACTTACAAAGCAATCCGGCTATCAGCGTCCACCTCGAGAGCGGTGACGAGGTGGTGATCCTCGAAGGGGGCGTAGAAGATATAGCCCAGCTTGACCGCGACCGCGCTGATAGGTTAGCGCAGCTCTTTGCCGGTAAATATGAGCAGGCTCCCAACCCGGACGACTGGGTGGCGCGAGGGCTTTTCGCCTTACGCCCCCGGCTGGTGCTTGCGTGGAGTGAGTTCCCAAAGACGCTCACCAAGTGGCGCTTTGACTAAGCAAAGAGGCAAGGCAAGGCAAAACAAAACCGGCCTTCGAACGGCCGGTTTTGTTTTGCCCATCTTAAGGCGACTTACAGCCCGGCGGTCTCCGGGGAGAAGTTTTCGAGCAGGTTCTTGATGACGCGGAGAAAGTGCGCGCCCTTGGCTCCGTCGAGGATGCGGTGGTCGAGGGCGATTGTGGAGTACATCATGCTGCGGATGGCGATGGCGTCGTCTATCACGACCGGGCGCTTGACGATGGACTCCATGGTGACCAGGCACGCCTGCGGCTGGTTGATAATGGAGTGGGTCATTATGGTGCCGAGGGAGCCGGTGTTGTTGACGGTGATGGTGCCGCCCTGGATGTCGGCCAGCGTTAGCTTACCCGCGCGGGCCTTGTTGGCGAGATCATACACCTGGCGGGCGATGCCGGTGACGCTGAGGTTGTCGGCTCCATGAACGACGGGCACGATCAGCCCTTCGCCGATGTCAATCGGGATGCCCACGTTGATTTCGCGTTTGAGGACCACGCCCTGCTCGTCGTTCCAGACAGAGTTGACTATCGGCACTTGCCGTATTGCGTCCACGACGGCCTTGATGAAGAAGGGAAGGTAGGTGATCGGGATGCCCTCGCGCTGCTCGAACGAGTCCTTGATGCTGTCGCGATACTTGACCACTCTGGTCATGTCTATCTCGACGGTGGTCCAGGCGTGCGGCGATGTGTGGACGCTGCGTACCATGTGCTCGGCTATCGAGCGGCGCATGGGGGTGAGGCCCAGCGCCACGTCGCCCATCGCGGTTGAGGGCATCGGCACGGTGGGCATGGGTGTAGGCGCTTGTGGGGTCGGGGCTACCTGCGGGATGGAGGGCACAGGAGCCGGAGCCGGAGCCTGTGGCACAGGAGGAGCAGGGGCGGCCCCACGCTGGGCCACGTACTGTAGGATGTCCTCTTTGGTCACGCGACCACCGAGGCCGGTGCCGGAGACCTGGGTGAGGTCCACATTATGCTCCTCGGCGAGGCGGCGCACTGCGGGGGTGGAGCGGCGGCGCAGTAGCTCTTCTTCGCTCTCCTGCGCGCCTGCGGGTGCGGCTTGAGCGGCGGGTGGAGTGTAGGTCTGCGCGGGCTGCTGGGGCATGGCGGCGGCTACGGCTGCGCCCATGTCGGCCGGCTGCTGAGGTTGGGTGCGCCCGTTGTCGGTTGGAACCGCGGCAGCGGCTGCGGGCTGGGCGATGGGCACGGGTGCGGGCGTCGGAGCCTGGGCGGGCGCTTGGGCCGCGGGGGTGGGAGCAGGTGCCTGTGCTTGTGCCTCTGCCTGTGCGCCAACTGTAGCGGCTGCGGGTTGCGGCGCGGGTGCCTCCGCTCCTGCCTCGCCCCCTTCGTCAATGGTGAGTATCTCTGTACCGACGGGCACGGTTGCGCCCTCTTCGACCATGAGTGCCTTGATGACGCCGGACACGGGCGAGGGAATCTCTGCGTTCACTTTATCGGTGATGACCTCGGCGAGCGACTCATACTTCTCTATCTTATCGCCTGGCTGCTTGAGCCACTTGCCGATAGTCCCCTCGGTGACGCTCTCCCCCAATTGGGGCATTGTAACAGGGGTTACGGGCATCTTTCTCTCCTCCGGTAGTCGGTAGTCAATAGTCGGCGTTCACGAAACTGACTACCGATAACTAATATGCTGCTAAATCCTTCATCGCCTTGAGTATCTTATCGGGGTTGGGCATGAAGTAGGCTTCCTGGTTGTGGTTATAAGGCATGGCGGGGATGTCGGGGCCGGTGACGCGCACGATGGGACCGTCCAGGTAAGGGAACGCGGCTTCGGCGATGGAGGCGCTGATCTCGGCCCCCCAACCGCCGGTGCGGGTGTCTTCATGTACGACTATGGCTTTGCCGGTCTTCTTGACCGACTCGATTATAGTCTCGCGGTCGAGAGGGCTGATCGTCCTCACGTCCACGACCTCGACCTCTACGCCCTCTTTCGCCATCTCTTCGGCTGCTTTCAGGCAGTGGTGGAGCATGAGGCCGTAGGCTATGGCGGTCATGTCGCTGCCCTCGCGGGCTATGGCAGCTTTGCCGAGGGGCACCGTGTAATCTTCGTCCGGCACTTCGCCTTTGATGAGACGATACGCGCCCTTGTGCTCAAGGAAGATCACGGGGTCGGGATCGCGTATGGCGGCTTTGAGGAGGCCCTTTGCGTCGTAGGGGTTGGACGGAATCACGACGATCAAGCCGGGGATATGGCCGTACAAGGCTTCTACGCTTTGCGAGTGGTACAGCGCGCCGTGGATGCCGCCGCCGTAGGGCATACGGATTACCATTGGCACATTGAAGTCGTTGTTGGAGCGATAGCGTATCTTGGCCCCTTCGTTCATTATCTGGTCCATCGCGGGGTGGCTGAAGTCGGCGAATTGCATCTCGGCGACCGGCCTCATGCCATTCATAGCCGCGCCTATAGACGCACCGGCTATGACCGACTCTGCCAAAGGAGTATCAAGCACGCGCAATGGCCCGAACTGCTTGGAGAAGCCGTCGGTGACGCCGAACACGCCGCCGCGCGGGCCAACGTCCTCGCCCAAAATGAAGACGCGCTCGTCGCGCTCCATCTCTTCGCGCAGGCCGTCGCGTACGGCTTCGATCATAGTCTTTACCGCCATTGGGCGCGTTCCTCCGGGGTGGCATAGACATGCTTGAGGGTGTCGGCCTCGTCGGGATCGGGCTGGGTCTCGGCCCAGTCGGTGGCATCATTGACTTCGGCGTCTATGCGCTTCTTGATGTCGGCAATCTCTTGCTCGGTGGCAACGCCGTTATCGAGCAGATACTGGCGGAACTTGGGCAATGGTTCTTTGGCCCGCCATAGCTCGACCTCGTCGCGGGTGCGATAGGTGCGGTCGTTGTCGTCCGAGGAGTGTGCCGTAAGGCGGTAAGTCTTGGCCTCGATCAGGGTGGGGCCTTCGCCTTTGCGTGCGCGCTCGGCGGCCTCTTTGGCTGCTTCATAGACGGCCAGCACGTCGGTGCCGTCCACCTCTACGCCTGGCATACCGTAGCCCTGGCCGCGCGCCGCCACGCTCTCACCCGCGACCTGTTGAGGCACGGGGACCGAGATGGCATACTGGTTATTCTGGCAGAGGAACAGGACCGGGAGCTTGTGAATGCCCGCGAGGTTGAGCGACTCGTGCCAATCGCCCTTGCTGGTGGCCCCTTCGCCGTGCGAGACAACAGTCACTTCGTCGGAATTACGCATCTTGGACGCCAACGCTATGCCGGTTGCATGGGGAAGCTGGGTGGCTACGGGCGAGGAGCCTGTGACCACCTTGAGGCGCTTGTAGCCGTAATGTCCAGGCATCTGGCGACCGCCGCTGTCGGGGTCGGCCTTCTTAGCGAAGTGCTGGAGCATGACCTCGCGTGGGGTCATGCCGAGGGTGACGACCATCGCCAAGTCGCGGTAGTATGGCAGGAACCAGTCCTTGCCGCGTTCCAGGGCGAATACCACGCCCACCTGGATGGCCTCGTGTCCCTGGCAGGAGATGACGAAAGGGGCCTTGCCCTGCCGGTTCAGGAGCCACATACGCTCGTCCAGGGAGCGGGCGAGGAGCATGTAGTAGTACATTTCCAGGAGGTCTTCTTTAGAGAGTCCCAGCTCCTGGTGCTTGGGTGTAGGGCTTTGTGTGCTGAGTGATTGGCGCCCGTTTTTGGGAGCTGAGGCGCGCCCTTTGCGATTGGTCGGCTCCACCTTTGACCCCAGCTCGGACTTGGTGGTGGTTGCCATGCGTTACCTCCTCGTAACTGACTTGGGTTACTGACTTATATTAGGGATGCCTTTTGGCGTAAATAGCCTTCCAATCTTATCACAAGGACCTGCGGTTGTCAAAGCGAACAGGGGGCGTAGTGTTCAGAATTAGGGTACATGGATGTAGGGGCACGGCGGTGATGTGCCCTAGTAGGTGGAGCGAAACTGCATCCTGGGCAACCCTGGCAAGGGCACGTCACCGCCGTGCCCCTACATCCCCTACATCCCCTACATCCATGGTGTACACAGTCGCATGTTTTACCCTAATTCTGAACGCTTACCAAGGGTCAATTCGCTTTGACAACCCCTATTATCCCTGGTATAATTTCTGTGTGTTTCTTCAAGAACGCGGGCTCCGAGTAGGGGCGGCAACAAGGCCAGGCGAGGTAGCTCAGTGGTAGAGCAGGGGACTCATAAGCCCTTGGTCGGGAGTTCAAATCTCCCCCTCGCCACTAATTGTCACCAATTCCCGCTCCACGCACGTGGAGAGCAAAGCACCGGACAGTCGCTGCTACTCCTATACGACAGGAGTAGTTTGGCGCGTCCTCTGAGCAAGGGACTCTCCCGTGTGGCAGGGTCTTATCTGCGCCTCCTCGCCAACTCCTGACAACTAGACAAGTCTATCGGTAGCGGCTGATCGGTAGTGGGGGGGGGGTTGGTTGGGGGGGGTGTGGTTAGATCAGGCCAGGCGGTTAAATAAACAGTAGGTTTCTTGTTTTATTCTGTGCATAATTATTAATAGACA
>JBBSGN010000213.1:0-5533 GCA_038254085.1 Chloroflexia bacterium
ATGACGGCCGCTTCTCGGCCGTCATTGGGAAGATTTATAATACAAGTATGCAACCTCTCAGAGCCATCCTCTTCGATCTTGACGGCACCCTGATCCATTCGGTTGACCACATTGTCGACTGCTGGCAGCACACGGTGCGGACCTGCCTGGGGCGCGAGATAACTCGCGAAGAAATTGCGCCCACGCTGGGCCGCCCCTTGCTCGAATGCTTTGAGGAGATAGCGCCGGGCCGCAGCCAGGAGCTGCGTGAGGTCTACCGCGTCCACCAAAAGGCCACGCACGACAGCATGGTGACGCTCGTGCCCAGAACCCGCGAGGCGCTGTCTTGTCTCAAGGTCGGCGATTCGCACTGGGCGTGGTCACGTCCAAGGGGATAGTGGTTGCCACAGAGGGGCTGGACCTGTTTGGCTTGGCCCCCTTCTTCGACACGCTGATCACTCTTGAGGATACCGCGCACCACAAGCCTCACCCTGACCCTCTGCTGGCCGCGTGCGAGCGGCTGGGCATAGCGCCAGCCGGGGCGCTCTATGTGGGCGATGCGGTGTTCGACATCCAGGCGGGCAAGGCGGCGGGCACGAGGACAGCAGGCGTGGCCTGGGGCGCGGGCACAGTGCGCGACCTGTCTGCCGCCGGGCCGGATTACCTCCTCAACAGCATGGAGGAGTTGTTGGCGTTGGCTGAGGGTATGGCGGCTGCCTAGCACGGGCTGAAAATACTGTAGGTGGGGCATTTTCTGTCCTCAGCGTCAGATATGGAGCCACGAATGCCCACTCATCGTCACTCACATCGCTAGGGTATGCTCTTCTTCGTTTCATACCCTAATTCTATCAACTTCAACACCTTAAGTTTATAACGGGCTCTAGTAGGCTAGCACACTAATCAACACTATCACCACGATGATCGCTATAATGATAAGCCCGGTCTTGCCGATCAGCTTAGATGGAGAACTTTCTGTCGTCTTATCGCTTTACGCCAGCCCAGCCATGCGCCTGCATGAGTTGGCGCATCGGTAACAGGCGTCCTTACAGCTTTCCATTTGGGTGTCGTCGGCCATCTGCTCGCAGCTTCGGGCGCACCGTTCGCACACCTCGGCGCACACCGCGCAGGCTCTTTGGTGCAGGTCCGAGCCGCGCAGCATAAAGTCGGCGCTCGTCTGGCATATCTCGACGCAATCGAGTAGCAGCCGAATATGGCCGGCCTCCGCGTGCTTGCCGCCTTTCTGCAAACAGTAAGTGACCGTTTGTAGGCAAGTGTTGTGGCAGTCCTGGCAGTTCTGTATACACTCCTGCATCTGCTGGTTGGTGTGTTGTTGGTTCATTGTGCCTTGCATAGTAGTTATACCTCTCTGATAGTAAGTCTTTGCAATTGTTGCATAAATAGCGGTCAGCAAGTTTGGGGCCAGGCGGGGAACGCAGGTAAGAGCTCAGAATGTTTTCCCCAACCCCACGCCCTCGTGTTATAATAGTCGCGCACCCAAACATACGTGCTAATCGGCGCTCGCTTCGGCGAGTCTACTGGCGATCTATAACCGAGGTACGACACATGGCCTCCACCTCCACAAAGAAATCGTCCAAGCCCTCCGGCCCGACCTGGTCGAAGGTGAATGGGGGACACGTCCGGCCTTCCACTCCAAAGGCGGGAGCGAAGGGTAATTCGCGCCCTGCTTCGCACCGCCCCGCGAGCAAGCCAAAGGCTCCGGCGCGCAAGGCTCCTGCCGGCCCGGCGTTCGACATACCTGCCCACGTGCGGCGTGAGATAGAGGCGCTGGCGATGCTGGTGCTGGCGGCGCTCTTCATGCTGGGGCTGATGACCTGGTCGGGCGGCGGGCAGGGTGTGGTGGGGGTCATGGGCGGGGTGCTGGCGCAACTGTTCGGGGTGGCCGCCTGGCTGGTGCCTGTGGCATTGGTGGCTGGGGCCACCGTGTTGCTGTTCGGGGCACGCTCGGATGCCCGGTGGCTATCGCCTGTGGTGCCACTCGGACTGATTTTGCTCCTGCTGGGCGTGATGGGCTTCACGCATCTATTCGCCAACGGCCAGGTCGCCGCCGACAAAGGCCAGGGCGGAGGCTACGTGGGACTCGCCGTCTCCAGCTTCCTGTCCGATTACCTGACGGGGACGGGCGCAGGTGTGGTGCTGCTCGCCCTCATACTGGGTGGCTTCATGCTCGCTTTCGGCGTGTCGCTAGTGCAGATAGTGCGCGGCGTTGGCCGGCCTACCATAACCGCAAGCCGCTTCGCGGGCAAAGCTATCACCGAAGCGAGCTTCGAGGTCTCCCGCCTGCTCAAAGAGCGGCAGAGCCAGCCCAACATTAAGCACGAGCCTGTCCGCATCAATGGACAGGACATTGCCGATACCGCCTCGCTCTCCACGCTCAACATCACAGGCGCGGCCATCGAGCCGAACCGTATCCCACTAGATTCCCAGGCTCCAGGCAACGCGCACGCCCTCACCGAGGCGGTAAACCTGTTGGGCGACAAAACTCAAACGCCCGAAAACATCAAAGCCAAACCCGAAGCTGTCATAAACAGACCGGAGACCAAGAAAAAGACCGCCCAGGAGTCCCTGACCCCCAGCCCCCAGCCCCCGACCCCTAGCCCGCTAGGCTACATCTGGAACCTCCCCTCCCTGAACCTCCTTGAACTGACCGGCGAAGCGAAAGTTAGCCCGGCGGACATCAAGATGAAGATAAAGGTCATCGAGGAGGCGTTGCAATCGTTCAACGTGGACGCCACCGTGCGCGAGGTGAACACCGGCCCCGCCGTCACCCAGTTCGCCATCGAGCCGGGTGTGGGCGTGCGCGTGAACCGCATCACCGCCCTCGATAAAGACCTGGCGTTGGCCCTCGCCGCACCCGACATCCGTATCGAGGCCCCCATACCGGGCCAGTCCCGCATCGGCATCGAGGTGCCCAACGCATCGCTTCAGGTGGTGGGCCTGCGCGACATCATGGAGGCGGAAGCCTTCCAGAACTCTAAAGGTCGCTTGCGGATCGCGCTGGGCAGGGATACGCACGGCCAGCCGGTGGTGACAGACCTCGCCAAGCTGCCACACATACTGGTGGCGGGCGCGACGGGCAGCGGCAAGTCGGTCTTCCTCAACTCAATGGTGATAGGCTACCTGTTGCAGTTCACCCCTGACGACCTGCGTATGTTGATGATAGACCCCAAGCGCGTCGAGCTTACCGGCTTCAATGGCATCCCTCACCTCCTGCGCCCCGTCGTCACCGATGTTCGCATGGAAAAAGACCCACAGATGAAGCCGCGTAATAAGGAAGGCTTACCGGTCAAGGGCACGCAAAACGACAGAGAGCGACCCCTCACGGCGGTGGAGGCTCTTAAGTGGGCGCTGTGGGAGATGGAGCGGCGGTACAAACTGTTCGCTAAGGGGCAGCGCGGCAAGGACGGCATCAGCAAGGTGTTCCGCAACATCGAGCAGTATCGCACCTTCCACAAGGAGAACGCCGAGCCGGGCATGGAACACCTGCCCTATATAGTCATTATCATTGACGAACTGGCCGACCTCATGCTCACCGCGCCGGAGGAGGTCGAGACTTCGCTGTGCCGCCTGGCCCAGCTTGCCCGTGCCACTGGCATACACCTGGTGGTCGCCACCCAGCGCCCTTCGGTGGACGTGGTGACAGGGCTTATCAAAGCCAATTTCCCGGCACGCGCGGCCTTCGCCGTGACCTCGCAGGTGGACAGCAAAGTGATACTGGACGCGGGCGGCGCTGAGAAGCTGCTGGGGCGGGGCGATATGCTCTATACCGCCTCGGACGAGAGCAAGCCAGTGCGTATACAGGGCACCTTCGTGTCGGACAGTGAGGCCGACAAAGTGATAAACTTCTGGCGCAAGCAGCTGCCCTCAGCCGAAGAACTAGAGGACAACGGTGTGGAGGCCCCGGTACAACCTATGCCGATGCCCGACTGGCTAGGCACGGGCGACGCCGACGCGGAGAGCGAGATGCTTGAGCAAGCCATCGAGCTTGTGAAGCGCAACAGCTACGTGTCTGTCTCGATGCTGCAACGCAAGCTGCGCGTCGGCTACAACCGCGCCGCCCGCCTGGTCGAGCAGATGGAGGAGTTGGGCCTGATCTCCCCCGCCAACTCCGAAAACCGGGGCAAACCGAGAGAGGTGCTGCTGGGCGCGCCCGACCACCGGGGGTTGGAGGCAGAGTCGGACAGATTCAGCGAAGAAGACTAACGGGCACGGGTCGCGTGCGGTCGCTAATGGGCTTTCCTGACCTGGCATCCAGTCATAAATAGTTGCAACTATGCGAGTACGTCGCACGGAGGCTAATGACCCTCTGATGGTCAAAAGCATTTATGATAGGATGTCAGTCCCAGCGCCTTGACAGTTAGATGGCGATGATGGCACAATAAGTACAACTTCTAGGAACAGGTTGTACTTAGCGTGCTTTTCAAAACCAGCGGTGTGTCGTCGTAGGGACGGTTCGCGAACCGCCCCTACCAGGGGTAACGGATAAAGAGATGAAAGAATTCACCAGCAGCGTCAGCCCAAAGGGACAAGTTACTATCCCCATCAAGATACGCAAGCGACTAGGGGTCAAGCCGAAGGACAAGGTTGCTTTCTACATCGAGGGAGATGAAGTAAAAATTGCGCCCGTTACCTCTGCTCTCGATGAGAGCTATGGATCAGTGGCGCCTCTGAAGCCGCCTCGTAACTGGAATGAGATTGAGGAGATAGCAAGAGAAGAACAAGCGCAGTCAGCAGTCCGCGAGGGTTTGTAGGTAGGACAGCAGCTGTGCAGTTCCTCGATACAAATATCCTTATCCGCTATCTCACAAAAGACCCTCCAGACCAGGCAGCACGAGCGTATAATCTTCTGAAACAGGTCGAAACCGGCACCCGCCAAGTGGCTATTACAGAGGCAATAGTCACGGAGACGGTACACGTCTTATCTTCTAAAACCCTCTATAACGTGCCTCGGCATGACATCAGAACCCACTTAACCACAATACTAGGACTACGTGGCTTGAAGATCGCGCACAAGCGCACGTACCTGCGTGCGTTAGACCTATACGCCTCAACAAACCTCGACTTCGTAGACGCCCTCATCGTCGCCCACATGGAACGGGTCAAGGCCACCATTCTCATCAGTTTCGACCGGGATTTCGACCACATACCAGGCATTACGCGGAACGAACCATGAATATGAGCGATGGACGATAAGTAAATCGGCGTATCGTCCATCGCTCGTCGTCCGTCGTTCCATCATTGCGCTATACCAACCCTTGTGCTATCCTAAACTATAACTCTGTACAGACACAGGAGGAATACAAGAATGTTAAGCGAGATGATCCGCGCCATTTATGACTCCGCTGGGCTGGACTGGCAGACTGCCGAGAAGGTGACATACACGATGCTCACTTATATGGAGCGTAAGCTGCCGCCGGAGGACTACGCTACAGTCAAGAGATACCTTCTCGGCGACCTGGAATACAAGCTCCCCGACCGCTCCGGCTACCCAGGCTACGCCGGTGAGCTACCCGACCAAGCCAGATAGAATTATGAA
>JBBSGN010000214.1:0-5522 GCA_038254085.1 Chloroflexia bacterium
ACAGTCCCGGTTCCGAATCACGCCCAACTGAAAATAGGCACTTTGCAATCTATAATTCGCCAGTCTGGCTTGCCTCGTGCGCTATTTGAGGCGCATTGACTCTGCGTTCGCTTCTACTGTTACTTTTGTTACTTTCCCTCTAACGCCTTCAGTTGCTCTTGTGCTTTCTGCCGCAACTTGGCATCTTTGCTCGACTCAGTTACCTTCTCGTAGTCGCTAATAGCTTCTTTTTTTGGCGCCTTTGGCTTTATATGCCTCAGCACGATTGAAATAAACGTCTACGTAGTCAGTTCTAAGTTGGAGGACTTTTGTGAAGTCAACAATAGCATGGTCGTAGTCGTGCTCGTAGTATTCAGCTAATCCACGACCAAAGTAAGCATCAGGATAATCAGCTTTTAGTTTGATAGCCTTGTTGCAGTCAGCTATGGCTCGATTGTAATCTGAGTTCGCACGGATATTATCCCCTTTGGTCGTATAGGAATAGCCTCTAAAAACATAAATATATCCTCGGTTATTGTAGCCCTCAGCGCTATCGGGTCTCAGCCGTATGGCTTGATCATAGTCGGCAATAGCTAGGTCGTATTCCCCGCGAACACGATAGGCAAGTGCGCGGTCCTCGTAAGCCAGTGTGTAATTAGGAGCAAGTTTGACGGCATCGGTAAAATCATCAATCGCTTTTGTATATTCGCCGTTATTGTAACGTGTTAACCCTCGTCCGACATATGCCTGAGCATCCGGCTTTAACTGGATAGATTTGTCGTAGTCTGCCATAGAGCGATAATAATCTCCCCTGCAACGATATGCCCACCCTCGATATGAATAAGCTAGCGAGTTGTCGGGTTGGAGTTTAACTGCTTGATTGATATCGGTAAGAGCGCGGTCACAATCGCCTTTGAGGATATAGGCTAACCCTCGCCCGTCATAGGCACTCGCGTAATCAGGCTTCAGTTTTATGGCCTCGGTTTGATCCGTGATAGAACGATCTAGCTCTCCCTTTGCCTGATAAGCCCAGCCCCGGCTGCTGTATGCCTCAGCATAGTCAGGTTTGAGCTTAATTGCTTGATCGCTATCCGCCAGGGCGTGGCCATTATCTTGTTTGCTGTAGTACGCTTCGCTCCGACCACTATATGCCTCGGGATAATTGGGTTGGAGTTGGATAGCCTTTGTGTAGTCCGCGATTGCCCGGTCGTAGTCTTTCTGGGACTGATAAGCATTCGCAAGGTTGTAATAGTCTTCTGCGGTTACAGGTTGAGATTGATTTATTGGCGTTCTCGAATGGGTGGGCGATACTGCAATTCGAGTCGAGCTAGGAGTGGATGCCGGCGCACTTGCGAGATTGATATCACAGGCCGCGAGCATCAAGGCTATTGATGGAAAGAGTAACAACTTGGTAAAAGCCTTGACTAACTTAATCATGTTAACTTTCTATCCCTCCTACCCAACACCACCTCTAGCTCCCCCGGCAACGGGCTGACGAACTCGCGCCACTCGCCTGTTGATGGTAGTGTAAACCCCAGCTTGTGCGCGTGCAAGAACTGGCGGGCCAGGCCGAGAGAAGCCGCGTCCTTGAGGGTGCGCTTGCCATACACCGCGTCGCCCAGGATGGGGTGGCCGACAGAGGCCATATGCACCCTTATCTGGTGGGTGCGGCCCGTTTCTAAGGTGGCTCTTATGAGCGTGTAGCGGCCCAAATCGCGCTCGGTGGCGTAGCGGGTGCGAGCCGGGCGGCCGCCGCTTACGACGGCCATGCGCTGTCTGTCGCGTGGGTCGCGGGCGATGGGGGCGTCTATGATTCCGGCAGGCGGGTTTGGTTTGCCGCTTACCACCGCCAAGTAGTCTTTTTGCATGGTGCGTGCCGCCATCTGCCTGGATAGCGCCTCGTGCGCCGCTCGCCGTTTAGCGACCACTATCAGGCCGCTGGTGTCCTTGTCCAGCCGATGCACGATGCCGGGGCGGGCCTCGTCGCCCATATCAAGCTCCAGGTCGGGCACGTAGGCCAGCAGCGCGTTCACGAGCGTGCCGCCGCCGTGCCCGGGCGCGGGGTGAACTACCATGCCCGCAGGCTTGTCTATCACCAGCAAGTCGGCATCCTCGTACACGACGCTAAGGGGAATCTCCTCGGCGACGAGGCCGCTCGGCTGGGGGGTGGGTATCTCTATCCTCACCTGGTCCCCAGCCTTCAGTCTGTGTCCAGGCTTGGCGCTGATCGTGCCGTTCACGCCGACAGCGCCACCTTCTATAAGCGCGGCGGCGTATGACCTCGAAATGTCGTCCTGGTGGGCGGCTATCACCCTATCAAGGCGTTCGCCCGCTTCACTGATTCCAACTTCCCATTCTACTACTTTCTCGGAAGGCGAAGGGTCCATCTGTGTTGGGCTAGGTTGCGGCGTATTATCCGCCGCCCTGACCGTAGCGCCTGCTGCTCTCGCGCAGCGCCATCAGTAGGAAGCCGACCATGACCACCACCATGCCCGCCCAACCGGCGGCGGTCGGCTCGGTCCACTCTCTGTTGGCGGTTGGTTGGACGGCATATCCTTCGCCCGATAAGCGGGCCGGGTGGACGTTGGCGCTGCTTGTTTGCCTGCCCGCTGCCTCGTTCCGCGCCTCAGGCGACTCCTCACGCTGGCCGAAGAGGAAACCCGCCATGAGGAGCAGCACGCCAACCGTGATGGCGCTGTCGGCCACGTTAAACACGGGCCAGGTGTAGATGATGTTGTTGATGTTGAGGCGCGGCCCGTACACCTCGAAGAAATCTACTACGTAGCCGAGGCGCAACCTATCGGTCAGGTTGCCGAGCGCACCGCCCGTTACCAGGCCAAGCGCCAGCATGAGGAGGGTGCTGCCCTGGCCCGCCCGCGAAGCCGACACGATAATCGCTATAATGATTGCCACAGCCGCGATACTGAGCGCGCCTGTCCATCCCTGGAAGAAGCCGAAGGCCGCGCCGGTGTTCTGGGTGTAGCGCAGCCGGAAGAAGCCCTCGGCGATAGGCCGCGCCTCGTTTACCGCCATATTCCCCGTAACCCACGCCTTTGCAGCCTGGTCGAGCGGCAGCACCAGCGCCGCCGCTATAGCCATGACTATGAAACCTTTGGAACGAGAGAGGAACATTTCAAGTTTTGAGTTTTGAGTTTTGAGTTAGAAGGAATAATTCAAAACTCAAAACTCAAAACTAAATTAGAGTTTGCCTCTGTCTTCTAGTTGCTGGCAGTCTATACAGAGGATGGAGGAGGGGCGGGCGTTGAGGCGAGCGGGGTTGATCGGCTTGCCGCAGTTGGCGCAGACGCCGTAGGTGCCCGCTTCGATGCGGGCCAGGGCCGCGTTCACGTGGGTAAGCTCGCGCTCGGCGTTATGTTGCAGGGTGATCATGGTCTCTTGCTCGGAGGTCTCGGTGGCGTCGTCGGCCATGTGGTTGCCCACGCCGCCGCGCTCCGGCACCAACGGGTCGCCGTTCTCGGCAACCTGCTCTTCCTTCAAGTAAATATCGTGCTCAAGCTGCGCCTTCATCCCCAGCAGCCGCTTCTTCGCTTTGTCAAGGTCAATCACCTCAACTTCGACTGTCGTATCTGTGGTGTTTCTTTGTATGTCAGCCATAATGCTGTCTCCTCGTTGAGTCCAATTGGGTAAGTGTAGAACGTAAAACGTAATGCGTAACTCCTTACGTTTTACGCATTACGTTTTACGCACTTCGTCCCACGATTATAACACTTATTGGCAAGGGGCGGCATCCAGGCCAAGGAGGCCGAGCAGCACTTCGGCGTCAGTGCCTGCGTATTCGGGGTGTAGCTCGAGGCGGGCGCGCTCGGTGTATTGCACCATGTAGGTATGGCCGTCGGTGGGGCTGCGCTCCATGACAGGCTCGGAGATGGGGTAGCCGAACTGGGCCAGTCCGCCGTGTGCCTGCCAGTAGCCGAGGAAAGCGCCTCCCAGCGTATGCTTTACCTGTGGGAAGAAGACCACGTCCGGCCCTGTGAAGGGGTCTCCTGCGGGCGGGAATATGCGCTTACCTACAGCCTGCACGCCCAGCAGACCCAGCTGTACGTCATTGGGCGGGGCGTTTTCGGGGTGGTACTCGAAGCGGTTGCGCTCGAAGTATTGCACGGTGTAACGCTTACCGTCGGTGGGCGACGCCTCGGTGAACTCCTCGGTGAGCGGGTAGCCGTACACGGGCAGAGCGCCGTGCTTTTGCCAGTAGCCGAGAAAGGCTCCGCCGAGCGTATGCCCTGTTTGTGGAAAGAATGTTTTGCCACTTGGAGGCGACTTGACCGGCTGGCAGGCGAGCGGGCGCGGCGTGGGCGTAGAAGTGGCGGTGGGCTTGGGGCGTTGGGTGGGCGCGGGCCTGGGTGGTGTAGATGTAGCGCGTGGGGTGGGTGCGCCGCTGATAGCGTCCCAGATGCCGGGGTCTTCCTGGCCCAGCCGCCAGATGCCGAAGCCCGCCATGCCCCGGCTCTCGATTAGGCCCAGCTTGGCCTCGAAGCTGCGGCGGTTCTCGTACCATATTTCGCGCTGCTGGCCGTCGCGGGTGTAGCGCACCCAGGGCGACTCGGCGTCCTGGTCGTAGCCGCTGTCGACTCCGGGGGAAGCGGCCAATGCGTCTGCTTCCGAGAAAGTTCGGTACTCGGCCTTGCCCGCCGTGCCGCCCGAATCGGTCTTGGCCCAGTCATAGCCGTACACGCCCACGCCCCAGATAACCTTGCTCGCGGGCACTCTCGCCAACGTGTAATCCGCTGTCGCCTGGAGTTTGTCCATTGGCGCTATCGGGCCGGGGTCGCTGTTGGCCCAGTGATAGTCGTAAGCCATGATGAGGAGATAGTTGGTGGCTAGACCAAGCGCATCGTAATCGTAGGCCGCCGCCCAACCAGAGGTAATGTCGCGTATCTTGGGCGGCACAGCCATCGCCACCAGCTTGCCTTCCGGGTGCAACCGCGAGTAGAGGTCGCTCATGAAGCCGGTCAGCAACTCCCTGTCCGAGGCGTTCAGCCCCTCGAAGTCTATCGTGATGCCGTCGTAATCGTAGGTGGCTATAAGCGTGTCTATCGAGTTGATAATGTCGGTCTGCTTGCCGGGGTCGGACAGGATAGCGGTGAAGTCGTTGTAGGTGGGGCTGTTCTTGAGCATCGGCAGGCTCCTGGCCCCCACCTGCTTGATGAGAGCGCTGGCTTGCGTCTGGTCCCTTCCCGTGATCGCCCCCGACGCGCTGACGTTGTAGAACCAGGGCGAGATGTAGTTGAGGTACTGCGCGTTGGCCTGTAGCGAGGTCCAGGAGTTGGGGTTGTAGGTGACGTAGAAGCCCCACCGCACGCCGGGTGTTCCCGCAGCATGAGCAGTACCCGCAATAGTAGATTGGGTCAATCCCAACAGGAGCGGAATGAACAGACTAAGCCCTATCGCTATATGTCTAAATCGAAACTTCATCGGTTCTCCAAAGCAGGCACTTGTCATAACATCCGCCTCCTGACGATTATAGTTGGCCCACATCCCGGTGTCAACGGGTGTGCATAGTTGATATTTGTAGTTGATGT
>JBBSGN010000215.1:0-5521 GCA_038254085.1 Chloroflexia bacterium
TTACCGCCTGGCTGAGAGATATAGCGGGTGGCCCGCCTTATCAAGAACTGGTGCGTGAGGCGGCGGCGGTTGCTCCGGGCGCCGATGGGCTGGTGGTGCTGCCATACTTCGCCGGAGAGCGCACCCCGCTCTTTGATCCGCTGGCGCGTGGGGTGATCTGCGGGCTGACCCTCAGCCACGGCCGGGGGCATCTCTACCGGGCGCTGCTCGAAGCCACAGGCTACGGCATCCGCCATATCTTCGAGGCTATGCGCGAGGCGGGGGGCGGGGGTAAGAGGCTCGTGGCTGTCGGCGGCGGCACGAAGGGAGGGTTGTGGACGCAGATAGTCTCCAATGTGACAGGCCGCGAACAAGTCCTGCCGAAAGAAACCATCGGGGCAAGCTACGGCAATGCACTACTGGCGGGCATAGGGAGCGGCCTGGTAAAACAGGACAGCGAGTGGAATCCCCCGGCCACCGTTGTCAAACCGGACCCTGGCACAAGTGAAATCTACGATACGCTCTATGCTATCTACCGAGAGCTTTACCCGGCCACAAGCACAGCGGCCCACGCCCTGGCCGACCTGCAAACAAGGAGAGGTTGAAGTGGGCTGTGGTATGATCCCAAACTCCAACTATGAGTTAACTGACAAATTCAAAAATATGACCATTCTACTCAGTGGTGCGCCCGGTACGGGCAAATCTGCTGTACAGCGCCTCGCACCAGGCTATTTCCGCGACCGTTTCGGGGAAGCAGCGTCCATAGGCACTGACGAAATCTATACAATCGTGGACCCAGATTGGAGCCAGACTAACGAACACTGGAAGGAGATTGCGCGTGATAACTGTATCCTTTTAGTAAGGAACCTTTTCTTGCACGGGATACGAGTGGTGCTGATTGGGGGCAACGACCTATACACACAACTTGTGGTCAATCAGTTCTTGGCTGCCTTGCTGCCAACTAGTGCGGTGTTCCACTTTACCCTTGACGCTCAACTGGAAGTGGTTGTGCAAAGAGTAGGGCAGCGTGGCGACCTACCCTCGCATCCGGCTGAGTGGTTAGCCGGGTGGCTCGACCATATAAGGACGCATTACGCTGCCTGGACGCAGGTAATCGATACGTCATATCTCACCCCAGAGGAAACGCTTGAAATCATACACCGGAAGGTCCTCCAGCGGGATGGCGAGTTGATTGACTTGATTGCATGAACAACTGGGAGTTCCGATACGCTTATCGCAAGCCATGAACTCGTGCCTTCTACTGTACAGGACTTTGGAAACAGTCCCTAGATAAGAAATCAGATTGATGAGGAACAAAAATGAACAAATACAAAGCTCTGCTGGTGGGTGCAGGTCCGATGGGCCGGGTGTGGGGAGAAACGTTGCGTGATAACCCGGATGTGGGCCTGGCGGGTTGGGTGGACATACAGCAGGGTGTAGCTGCGCGGGCCGCCGCCGACCTGGGTCTGGGCAATATATATACAGGCGGCGACCTGGACGCGGCGTTGCGCCGGGTGATGCCCGATTTTGTCGTTGATGTGACGGCCATTCCGGTGCATCACTCGGTGGCGATGCGGGCGCTCAATTTCGGCGTGCCTGTGCTGGGTGAAAAGCCCATGGCCGACAGTATGGAGCACGCCCGTGAAGCTGTCGCCACCTCGGAGCGCACAGGCAAGCTGTACGTGGTCAGCCAGAGCCGCCGTTACGACCGCAGGCTGCACGCCTATCGCCGCTTGATTGAGGAGACCCTGGGTTCGTTGAGCATTATTCAGGCGGACTACTATATGGACCTCTATGTCGGCGGCTACCGGCTGGGGCTTGCCAATCCTTTGCTGCTAGATATGGCCGTCCATACGCTGGACGCTGCTCGCTTCCTGTGCCGCTGTGATGCGGTAAACGTCTATTGCGACGCATTCAATCCAAGCTGGAGTTGGCAGCCCGGCAACACCAGCGCCACCGCGATCTACGAGATGGAGAACGGCGTGCATTTTACCTATATCGGCTGCTGGGTAAGCGCGGGGTTCCCCACTACCTGGGACTCGGAGTGGCGAGCAGTCGGCTCAAACGGTTCGGCCATATGGGATGGCGCTGACGCCGTCGCTGCCGAGGTCGCAGTCGGGCCTCGTGAAAACGGGAGCAGGCCCACCGAGTCGCGCACTGTCGGGATAGAGGAGAATATGCCTATCGGCATAGACGGCTCGTTGCGCGAGTTCCTCAATGCGCTGGAAACCGGCGCGACGCCAACAGGGGAATGTCACGATAATCTGAAGACTATGGCGATGGTCTTCGGCGCAGCCGAGTCGGCGAAAACCGGGCGGCGGGTAGATTTGGCGGCATTGTTGGGGTAACTGATAAGCGTACATCCGCGCTACATCCACCCGAACCACAACAAACCCACCGCAGATGAAGGAGGAACCGTAATGCCAGACAAACCAGACAAACCCCGCCTTCCCCGATGGCTCAAGCCTGCAAATCGGATCATAGTGCCTGTGCAACGGCTGTTACGGCTGTCCCTCGGCCCTGTACATATGCTCTCGGTACCTGGGCGAAAGAGCGGTAAGTTACGCACGACACCCGTGTCGCTACTGACCGTCGGCGATAATCGCTATATTGTTAGCGGGTTGCCCGACGCCGATTGGGTGAAGAACGTGCGAGCCTCGGTGTGGGGAATCCTCGCCACAGGGCGTAAGACCGAACGAGTAGCCCTGGTCGAGCTCCCCGTAGAGGAACGAGCGCCGATCTTGAGGGAGTTTCCGCGCCTGTTACCCCCTGGCGTGGGATTCTTTCGACAACTGTATGGCCTGCCTAAGGACCCCGCTAAACTGCCGGAGGCGTTTGAGCGATTGGCGCCTACTTGCCCTGTCTTCCGTATTGATACGCACTGACGCCGAGCCGGGGCGAGGGCAGATAGTGGGCCTTGAAAGAAAAGTAGTCTTGTTAGGCGTTGTAAGCTGTAGCATCAGGGAGCGCAATCTGAACAACGCAAGGAGGTTGTCATGGACGAGCGGCGGGTCTCCCGGTTGATGCTTGCTGGAGGCGTGATTGGCCCTGTACTCTTTATAATCGTGTTCTTGATAGAAGAGGCCACGCGCCCGGGCTATAGCGCATGGCGACACTATGTGAGCCAACTCAGTACGGGCGAGGGGGGTTGGGTGCAAATCGCCAATTTCATCATGTGCGGGCTACTCAGTCTGGGCTTCGCACTGGCGTTATGGACTGCCTGGCGCTCCAGAAGGGTCCCGAACTGGGGAGCGGTTCTGCTGGTCGTATTTAGCCTGGGCCTCATTGTCGCCGGAATCTTCGTCACCGACCCCGCTCTGGGCTACCCGCCTGGTTCGCGCGCCGGTGAACACCCACAGACCCCGCACGGAATAATCCATGGTCTCGTAGGGCTGCTCGTCTTTAGCATTTTGGCGGCTGCCTGCTTCGTGTTGGCCCGGTGGTTCGTAAGCGATCCCGACTGGAAGGGCTGGGCAGCTTACTCGGTCATTACGGGGCCGCTGATAGTGCTGGGTTTCATCGCCAGCACTGCGGCCTCAGTTCTAGATGAGCGGGGCATCCTTCCAAACGCCCCAACGGGCCTGCTCCAGCGCATCGCTATTATTGCGGGCTGGGGCTGGATTGCTCTCCTTGCGTTTCGCTTGCTGCGCAATCCCCGCCTCCTGGCTAATAGGGACTACCGAAGCCCTGCGTAGGGACGCGGCTGAGACGTACCCATGCAAGTGGCTATATGGGTTTATGGGATTGTTAGGTGTTTTTATGGACAAGATGATACATGTAACAGTTTGGAACGAGAACCGCCACGAGCAGAACCCCGCGCACGTGGCGAGCAAGATATATCCGCATGGGATCCACGGAGCCATAGCGAACTATCTGCGGGAGCAGCCGGGCATAGACGCGCGCACCGCCACGCTTGATCAGCCGGAACATGGGCTGGCGCAAGAGGTGCTGAACAACACCGATGTGCTGGTCTGGTGGGGGCATCTGGCCCATGTCGAGGTCTCCGACGAGGTCGTCGCCCGCGTCCAACAGCGTGTGCTGGAGGGGATGGGGCTGATCGCGCTCCATTCGGCCTGTATGTCGAAGATATTCCAGCGCCTGATGGGCACCAGCGGCAACGCTCAATGGCGCGAGAGCAACGACCATGAGCGCATCTGGCTGATTGAGCCAGGCCATCCCATCGCCGAGGGCCTTGGTCTTATCATCGAGCTTGAGCACGAGGAAATGTACGGTGAACGCTTCGACATTCCCGCGCCTGAGGCGCTAATCTTCATCAGTTGGTTCAGCGGTGGCGAAGTCTTCCGCAGCGGTTGCTGCTACACTCGGGGCAAGGGTCGCATCTTCTACTTCCGGCCCGGCCACGAAGCCTACCCAACCTACCACAATCCACAGATACAGCGCGTGCTTACCAATGCGGTGCGCTGGGCAGCTCCCACCGGCGGCCCCATGTCGGCGTTCGGCAACGTCGAGCCGAGAGAGGTTATCTAAATGCGGATTCTGATTACGGGAGCAGGCGGCACGCTGGGCACAGTGCTGGCCCCTGCTCTGGCCGCCACCGGGCATGAGCCCGTGCTGTTCGACATTCAGCCGCTGCGAAGCAGCTATCAGTTCATCCAGGGCGATGTGCGCGAGCCGGAGGATGCGCGCCGCGCTATAGCGGGGGTGGATCTCGTCGTGCATACGGCGGCGATCCACGGCATCCACCTGGGCGACCACTCGGCGCAGGAGTTTTACGACCTGAACATCGGTGGCACCTTTAACCTCTGGGAGGCTGCTGCGGGGGCTGGCGTGCGCGGCCTGGTATTCAGCAGCACACTGGCGGTCTACGGCCAGGCTGGTCGACCCCGGAGCGCGACTGAGGTGGTGGCGTTAAGCGAAGATTCACCGCTGCTGCCCGGCGACATCTATGGCTTCAGCAAGGTCGTCGGAGAGGATCGGAGAGGAGATGTGCCGCTTTTACCAACGCAAGGACGGTATCCCCAGCATAGCGCTACGTTACGGCAATTTCGTGCCCGACTCCTTCTTTCGCGCCGGCATCCGCCTGCTCTACGGCGGAGTAAATGTCGCTGACGTCGCCCGCGCCGTGCTAGCTGCAGTAGCCGCGCTGACCGCCGGGCAAGTCGAGTGGGATGTCTTCAATGTCGCCGCGTTCGTCCCGTTCACGGCGGAGGATGGCCCGCAATTGCGCGAAGATCCGCTACCGCTCCTCGCGAAATACTATCCGGGCAGCGTCGAGTTGCTGCGCGAACGCGGGACGGAGCGGCTCCAGCCACTGAGCACGTACTTTCCTATGACCCGGGCGGCCGAGCGATTGGGCTTCCAGCCCCGGCATAACTTTCGGCAGTGGCTAGACGGGCTACGGGCGCGGCCCGCTGAACGCGCCGATTAAAGACCAACCCGGCCGTTGCAGCGACCCACCTGTTGCGCTCAGTTAGCAACTAAAGGATCAAGGTGTGAAACTGAACAGAGTTAGCAAGCTCCTCTTGGTTCTTGCCTGCGCGGTCGTCGCCGGTGTGGTTGTGGCTGTAGCGGTGCCGCGCAA
>JBBSGN010000216.1:0-5506 GCA_038254085.1 Chloroflexia bacterium
AATGGGGCACAGCAAGCGATACCTGGCGCAGCAGTACCGCAACTCGAAAATCCATAAGTGGTACCAGCAGGTGCCCTAGTGCATAATCAAGCAGATAGTTGTGCAAGATGATCAAGTATCTCACAGTCAAAGTAGGTGCAAACGCGGCTCTCAAGCTCATTAGCAGTGAGAGTGCTGGTGGGTTCTACAATAGCACGTTTGCCGTGTATCCACCTCGGCTCTATTGGATTGAGCCAGGGGCTTTTGCTCGGCAACCAGCAGGGGATTATCTGCACCCCGCACCCACCTGCTCGGCGCAAGGCCAAAGTCGCTCGGTTGTGTGTGCGCAGCCAATCATGCACCATTCGGCTCGCATGCCAGGGAGCATTGTCCCACACCATCACCAACACCTTGTTACCCTCCGCTGCCAATTGCTCGCATACCCATTCCAAGTAGGCCATTGTAGTGGTGCTTACCGCTCGCCCCTCCACGAACTCCACGAAGCGCAACATCACTTTACGAGTGTCCTCCCGCAACAACCCGTAACAGCACAACGCTTTGGGGTCAGGGTCGTCTTTGCTCAATTGCTCAACTCCCGTTCAACCAGGCGCAAAGGCTCTTTACGGTTGGCCCAACTATGCATGGAAGGGTGTGCAAGACGGCTCCACCATACCTCATCCTGATAGCCAGCCACCCAACCTCTTCCTTTAGCCGCTTGCTCTATCGCCATCTCTATGAGCCACTCGCATCGCTTTTTTTTCGGGCGTACTCAGGGTCCGGAGAGGTAATCCAATTCTTAGCTCGCCTCCACCCCACTCCCAAGCGCCGTAGAGCCTGGCGTATCGTCTCGTCACTTACCTCTCGCTCTACTAAGCCAGTCTGTGCGCACACCTGGGCCGCCAATTCCAATGTCCACAGGGACGTTTCCTTGCCGAAATCTCGCGGGCTGCGATGCAGCATTGCCCGCAATGCTTCTCCCTTCTCCTCACTGAATATCCTTGAGGTTTGCTCAGGATTGGGACCTGGCCGAAGTGGGCGCAAGCACTCGATGCTTTGTTCGTGGAAGGCGCGGATGGCGTTACGCACCGTCTGCACCGCACAACCCAGGTTGCGGGCTATGTGGGAAGGGCGCTCTCCACGGCTAGATGCAAGCAGTATTTGGCGTCGCTTCGCTCCGAAGCCTCATCGTAAAGGCGTCGGAGGAGCGTAGTCCTCCTTCCAGGCGCGCCCTCTCTTCAGCAGTGAGTGCTCGTACATACATAGGTGCTTTCATGCCAATAGTATCCAACATTGTCATGTCTTGCACAACTAACTCTTTGGAATAGCACTAGGGCGGAATCCAAGATAACGCCGTTAGCATCTACGGGGCCATAATAGCGGCTGATGCTCATATGGGCGGTAACATCGCAAGTAGTGTCCAGGTCCATAGTGAACTGGTCGTCACCCTGAGTAGTCGTTGGCGTACCAGGCGGGCAGGTCGGCGTGGGAGTAGACGTAGCAGTGGATGTGGGCGTGTTGGTAGCGGTTGGGATAGGTGTGTCAGTGGAAGTGTTGGTAGGCGTGGCAGTAGCGGTATATAGCCCAGGAGGCGGTGGCAGAGTATCAGTCGTAAACACTTCGATAGTGCTTACATACACAGCTTGGGCTTGAGCAGGAACGGAAAAGCGGAGCACGGTTACAGGCATGTTAGGAACCGAAAAAGTCACCCACCCTGGGGTAAGTTGGATATTATTGACAAGGTTAGCGGTCCAGCAACAGGTCGTTTGGCCATAATCTACAGTCAGTGGCCCACTTCCTGATGTGACATGTATCCTCATCCACTTCGGCACGAACTGCTCCTGTCCGCTCTTATAGACGCTAAACCCCCAATGGCCTACGCCAAAGCCCGTCTCAGTAAGCAATTCTCCATCGAAGACCGAAGCAAATTCGCCGTTCTGATAGACAACGGCTTGCCTGCAAAGTACGTCGCCTGCGCTACATTGCACCATCGCCTGCGCTGAAGGCGCGGGGATAACGAAACCAGCCAGTCCTATAAGCGCCAACAAGATGACTATGGAAAAACATTTCACTCTTGCGCATCCTGTTGATCCTCTGAGAGTCGAGGAGTTATAGTCCATTTCGCTCCTTCTGGCAGTATCTATTCTCGATGATACTGGCGGGTATAGACCCTGACTTGGGGCTTGTCACTTCACCAATCGCAGATGCTCTCTTCCCGGCCTCTGCTTGGGCGGGCGGCCTCTCCTGCGTTGAGGTTGTTGGTCCTCGGCTCCGGCGGCTACGTCTCTTTCTGCCAGGGCTTCGGCTTCGGTCTCGGCGCCCTCTTTCTCTTTGCGCTTGCGGCCTCTGGGCTTGGCGGTTGCCTCTTCCCCGGCGCCGTTAGTCTTGCCTCGGTTGTGAGCCTTCTCGATAAGCGCGTCCAGGCTGAAGTCTTCGGAGAGCTTTTTCTGCTCGAAATCGGCTTGCATCTGAGCGAGGCGAGCGGGCAGATTGGGCACTATAGTGGCGGCGTCCACGATGTTATAGCGGTAGCCCTGCTCGGTCAGAAATAGCTGGCGGTTGGTAGAAAAGTCCTGGTCTTTGGTGTCATGGGTCACGAGCGTGTAGAAGTGGGCTATCGAGCCGTCCTTCTTGGGGCGCAAGATGCGGCCTAGTCGCTGGGCCTCTTCCTGGCGCGAGCCGAATGTGCCCGACACCTGGATAGCCACGTTCGCGTCGGGGAGGTCTATGGCGAAGTTGGCGACCTTACTCACCACCAGCACCTTGAGTTTGCCCATGCGGAAGTCGGCGTACAGGCGGTCGCGCTCGCCGTTGGGGGTCTTGCCCGTGACCAGGGGCGCATCAAACTTCTTGGCTATTTGCTTTAGCTGCTCGATGTACTGGCCTATCACCAGCACCGAGTCGCTGGCGTGGCGGTGGCGGTCCAGCAGGGCCTCCAGCACGTCCATTTTGATGGGGTTCTCGGCGGCGATGCGGTACTTAATGCGGTTGTCGTCCACCAGCATGTACTCCATGCGCTCTTCGGGGGTGAGGGGCATCCGCACCTCTGCGCATTCGGCGGTGGCGATCCAGCCCTGCTTCTCAAGCTCTTTCCAGGGCACGTCGTACTTTTTGGGGCCGATCAGCGAGAACACGTCGGTCTCGCGCCCATCCTCGCGCACGAGAGTGGCGGTGAGGCCGAGCCGCCGCTTGGCCTGTATCTCTGCCGTAATGCGGAACACCGGCGCGGGCAGCAGGTGGACCTCATCGTACACGATCAGGCCCCAGTTCTCCTTAGTGAATAGGTCGAAGTGGGGGAACTCGCCTATCTCGCCGGTGTTGTCGTTGACGGCGGAAATGGATGGGCGATAGGTGAGTATCTGGTAGGTGGTGACTGTGACCGGCTTGACCTCTTTCTTGTCGCCGGTGTACTCGCCCACCTGGTCGGGGGTGAGGCTGGTCTTGTCAAGTATCTCCGAAATCCACTGGCGCACGGCTATGGTGGAAGGGGCCAGTATAAGCGTCTGGGTTTGGGCCTGCGACATCGCGCCCATGCCGACCAACGTCTTGCCAGCGCCGCATGGGAGGACCACCACGCCGCTGCCCCCATGAACCGTGCCGCCCGCCCAGAACGAGCCGATGGCGTTCACCTGGTAGGGTCGCAGGGTGAAGGGAACCCCCTCGCCCGCCGTTTCGTCCCGCAGGGTGAGGAGGAGAGGCGCGCCGTCGTTATAGCCCGCCAAATCCTCGGCGGGATAGCCGAACAGCACCAGCGCCTGCTTGACGTGGCCCCTCATGCGCGGGTCTATCTGAAGCGTGTTGCGGTTGGGTTGAGAGAGCACGCACGGCTGCACGCGCTTGTTGCGGGCTATCTCGGCGACCAGCATGGGGTCTTCTGACGTGAGGAGGAGGTCACCCGCCCCCGACTTGATGAGCTTGACGCGCCCGAAGCGGGAAATGTAGTCCTTGATGTCCACCAGCACGTTGCCGGGCATATCGAACTTGCTGTACTTTTCGAGGATATCGAGCACGTCGTCCGCGCCTACGCCTGCCGACGCGGCGTTCCAGAGGGAGAGCGGGGTGATGCGGTAGGTGTGGATGTGCTCAGGGCTTTTCTCAAGCTCGGCGAAGCGAGCGAGGTCGTCGCGGGCCGATTCGTATAGCGGGTTGTCTACTTCGAGCAGGAGCGAGCGGTCGCTCTGGACAATCAGGGGGTTATGAGGAACGTAGGGCACAGGCTTATGACCTCTACTAGCGGTTAGTGGTCGGTGGTCGGAACTTTGCGCTCAGGCACAGTCTGCCACAGAGAATCATTGTAACACATTAGAGAATTAGGAGCCAGGAAGGGAGGATGGTGGAAAACGACTCGTAAGACGTGAAGCGTGATGCGCGAAGGTTATTCGCTCTCAGGCAGAAGCGCATACCCGCTCGAACTCGGCTATTCCATCATCAATCAGCTTCTTCGCTTGGTCGGGACCGAAACGGCCCAGCGGCTTGAATTGCTTGCCTTTGATGGTGTTGTATGAGACGAAGAAGTGCTCGATTTCGGCCACCAGATTGTCGCTGATCTGGTCGAGGGAGCGTACGCTCTGGTGGTTACGCGGGTTCGAGGCAATCCCGATCAGGCGGTCATTGCGGGTGGTCTCGCCGTCCCGCTCAGTCTGCTCGGCCTCTATCACGCCAATCAGACGGGTGGGCGCCAAGCAGCCTGCGAAGGCGCTCTCGTCCATCAGCACCAGCACATCCAGCGGGGCGCCGTCGCCACCCAACGTGGAAGGGATGAATCCAAAGTCATACGGAAAAACCGCCACAGCAGGCAGCGTCCCACCCAGCTTGAACAGCCCTCTCGTGATCGAACTCGAACTTGTTGCGCTTCCCCTTCGGCGTCTTTATAACGATATTCACATCGCCTGATTCTTCATCGAAGGCGGGCAGGTGAGAGAAAGGGCTGTGCTGGGGAGACATTCTGTCCATTTATAATGCTTCAATCCTTGCTTGGACACTATCAGCGAGTGGACCGGCTTTATTCTTTGCGGTACGTTTCTTTGCGCGTTTCCCGCTTGGCCGCTGTTCCGTCTCGTTGTAGTCATCACTCAGCAGGTAGGGAGCAACGCCGAATCGCGCAGCAAGTTCAGGGTCTTCACGAAGGGCGTACGCACCCACGCTGTTCTGGAAGCTAAATATACTCAGTTCTTTCGCGGGATCGAATGGGGACAAATAGTACACCCCAGAAGGACTATACGTGGTCAGCGAGGTAACTATGTCCCTAATATAAGAACAGAGTATCGAGGGGGCAAGCTGAAGGACGAAATCCACTAGATGGAGGTTTGATGAGGTTCTAGAACTATCTTCAACAGAAAAATCGCCGATAACAATTGTAGAAATTTCATCTGCTCTTGTGGGTGTTGGTTCTATATCGACTCCCAACGTAACGTAGAAGCGTCTCTTATCTTCCGCGCCTATGAACGGACCCCAATTCCAGTTGTAAGATATCGTCCCTGTCTCAGAACCCCAATCTGTCCATTCCCAATGCTGATGAGTTGCGTAAATC
>JBBSGN010000217.1:0-5505 GCA_038254085.1 Chloroflexia bacterium
AGCACGTAAGCCGCGTTTAGCTGCCGTCCGGTGAAACCGTATTCCAGGATGCTGTGCGAGTCGTTCGTGTCGTGGGTGGTGAAGGAGGCGCCGAACGCCTTCGCTTGCGAACTGTATCCCAGCTCCGGGTCGAAGTTGAGGATGAAGCCCGCGCCCATGTCTCCCCATTCGCTATATGTCTTTTGCAAGGAGGTCAGCCTATACTCTATAGAGTCCTCCAGAGAAAAAGGCAGCTCCGGCGGTTGCGGCCTTGCAAGTGCGTAGGCGTTCTTGAAAGATTGGAGTACAGCGTCCGCGAAGGTCTCCGCGCCGAAGGTAGAGATTTCGTACCGAAGAGATAGTTCCAGGGAGCCCTCGAGGGGATAATAGGCCGAAGCCGAAGAACCGCGCGCGTCAAGAAGAGCGCTCCGCTCGCCCTCATAGTAGGGCCAGAAAAGGTGGAGGGCTGTTGCCGCCCCCGCGCGCTCGAAACCGGAGGCCCCAATGCCACTCTTCTGCAGGTAGCGCTGCTCCTGTGCCATGCGCGTTGGGCTGTTGTCAAAGGTCGCTGTAGTCGCACGGGCGACGCATATTGCGCGCTTTGTAGAGTGGTGGTATGCCATCACGAGGGGGTATGCGAGGCGGTGATCGCTGAAAGTGACCAGGCTCTGGCCCGCAAACTGGCTGGGCGAATAGAGCATGCCCGGCGCAAAGAAGCGCCAGTCGCTTGTGGGTGATGACTGCGTGAAGGCAAGGTGTAATTGGAAGCCGTCCGTGGGAAGGGGACTTAGAGGACTAATTTGAAGGACGGCGTCCTCTGTTGCCGTGACCCTTAGCTGCCGCTCCAGGAGTAGCTTACCGTCACCCGAGGGGGTCCACGTGTCGAGCAGGCTGAAGACGTGAGTGCCTCCCGTCCACTCGCCCTTGCCAAGGAGAGCGTCGCCGGCTCCTTCATCTAATCCTATAGGTCCCTCTATGCTACTGTAAGCCGATTGATTACGGCCCCCACTCAGATAACTACAATCGATGGGGGCTTGTACCTCAAAGGCAAGGTCGTCCCAGTCGCGCGGCTGCAAGAGCGGGTAAAAGCGCGCCCCTTGAAAACGGCCCATAGGATCCGTTGTAGAACTCTCTTGCTTGAAGTTGATCATCATTAGTTCTATGCCTCTATCACGTTGCACGAGGTATCCACACCCGCATAGCGACGCTGCCGCGGTTGGCCCAGGTGTAGTATGGTATAGCTGTCAGGGTCAATTCGGTGCCCGATGGCGTCTCCTCGTCGAGGGGGGCATATAGCTGCTCGGCCCATTCGGCCCCTTTTTCCAGTTGCCCACGCGCCCGCACCAGCATCACACCGCCTAGAAGATCGTCATCCCAATTCTCCTGGAGAGTACAGGCTGTGTCTACGCGCACATCGAGAAGGTTTGACACGTAGGGTTGGTCGGTCTCTTCCAGGCAGTAGACGAATGGTCCACGCATGATCGCAACGGAGCCGCGCACTGCATCAACGCGCGGGTTCGGCTGGACCCACCTGGGTGACATGGGCAGGCTGAGCTCGACTACATCGCCCGGCCGCCACGTGCGCTCTATAGTGGCGTATCCCGCGGCCGCCGCCGGGCTGACAGGCTCGCCGTTGACGGAAAGCTGTGGCCCGAGGCACCAGGCGGGTATCCGCAGAGATAGTTGCCAGGGCGCCCCGTCCGTGCTGTCTACGGTTATGCGCACACGACCGTCGTGCGGATAATCTGTTTCCAGACTGAGTGTACGCGGGGTGCCTTCCGATAACCCTATGGGTCCCTTGCCGGCCCTAAGTGTGGAGGAGATATATTGGTGGATCTGAATACCGCTTTCAGTTGTTTCTATAGGTCCCGTGCGCGTGGCTATATAGTGCCCTACAGTAGAGATCTGGCGCATGATGTTGGGCGGGCAGCAAGCCACGCTGTGCCACCCCGGGCGCTCGGCGCCTTCTCGGCTCTCTAGAGGGTTCATGTAGAAGTAGTGCCGGCCGTCGAGGGCATAACCGCTCAAGAAGCCGTTGTAGAGCACGCGCTCCAACTCATCAGCGAAGCGCGCTTCGCCCGTGGCCAGCAGCATACGCCAGTTCCACATAGCCGAGCCGACAGCGGCACAGGTCTCGCAATAGCAGCGGTCGCTAGGCAACTCGTAAGGCTCACCGAAGCTCTCACCCTCGTAGCGTGAACCGAAGCCGCCTGTTATATACATCTTACCGGTGAACGCGTCGTGCCACAGGCGCATAGCCGCATCGAGCAGTGCCCGTTCGCCGGTCTCCAGATAAATATCTACTACTCCGGAAAGGAGGTATAGCTGCCGCACAGCGTGACCCTCGACCCTATGGCTGTCCCGCACCGGCACGCGGTCCTGGTGGTACTCGGGGCCGTAAGGGCCCAGTCCCACCATCCTTTTCTGCCCGCGCCGATCGACAAGAACTTGCGCCAGTTCCAGGTAGCGCTTCTCACCTGTCTCACGGTATAGCTCGACCAGCGCCATCTCGATCTCCGGGTGGCCACAGGTGCCATCACGGCCGCCCGGCCCAAAGATAGTGTTTATGTGGTCCGCTAAACGGCGAGCTATATTCAGAAGCGAGTCGCCGCCGGTGGCCCGATGGTGAGCAACCGCTGCCTGGATCAGGTGCCCGGCGCAGTACATCTCATGTCCGTGGTCGAGGTCGGCCCACTTTTGATCGGGAGCCATAACCTGGTAGTAAGAGTTCAGGTATCCATCCGGCTGCTGCGCCGCAGCAATGAGACTAATAGTCTTATCAGCCAGCCCCACCAACTCAGGGTCGACGCTGTTCCCGATCTCGTGCGACAGGGCTTCCAGCCACTTATATACATCTTCGTCCATGAAGACCGGGCCGCGGTAGGGCTCATCCGACATGCCGGCGGCGCGGCGCAGGTTCCCCAGGTTGCCCGCCTCCTCCAGTTTCTTGTAACCATCGAAGAGGGTGACATGGTGGTTGAGCCGCTGCCTTTGCGCCCAGAAACCACCGGTGATCTTTACGTCGCGCAGGGGCAATGGCCGTAATTTGCTATGAGGGGTGTTAGTTTCAGAAACGTCCAACTCTATCTCCTGAACCAGCCTTTTCTTTTAGCCCTTCACACTTTCGTCTGCGAGCAGGCGCTGGGGCGTAGTATGCGACCGGTAATGCTCCAGCGGAATCCTGCCCGCAGGGTCACCGGAGGACTCGCGCACGATCAACGTGCCTCGAATCACAACAGCCGGGCTCGACTCGGTGTTCTTGTTGAGCAAGTCAAGCAGCAACCGGGCGGAAGCCTGTCCCATGCTATAGCAGGGCAAGGTGACCGTGGTAATAGTGGGCCTCGAGAGGGCGGCAATCTCGCGGTCGTCGTAACCGACCACCGCGACGTCGTCCGGCACGTGCAGCCCCGCGTCCTGGCTGGCATAGATCGCCCCAAGGGCCATCAAGTCGTTGGCGGCGAAAATAGCGGTGGGGCGCTGTGTCTCACGAAGAAAATATCTCGCAGAGGCGAAACCGCTCTGCAATTCCCAGTTGCCCTCGCGCACAAGGTCGGCACTGTATTCGAGATCCCATTTAGCGAGCGCGTCTTTGTAACCGGCCAACCGGTTGGCCGATGCATCCCAGCCGCCGGGTCCACCTATATAAGCGATGCGCCGATGTCCCAACTGCGCGAGGTGATCGACGGCGAGGCACGCCCCATAGTTATCGTCAACAGACACCGAATTGCGATCATCACGGCTGAAGAGACGATGGACGAAGACGTATGGCTTGCTTGCCAGGTCGAGCACCGCGTTGGCGCCACGCATTCGCGACTCGACGTGGACAACTCCATCTATGGAACGCCCTATCAAATCGTCGATCGCCCGGCTCTCAAAGGCGGGGTCGCGGTCGGTGTTGATGATTACGCTGAAGTAATGGTATTCCTGGAGGTAATCCTGGATACCTCGTATGATCAGGGGCGTGAAGGGACTGACGATACTGTCAACGATAATGCCTACGGTTGCAGTGCGCTCCGTACGCAGGCCGCGCGCGATCAAATTAGGTTTGTAGCCCATAGTCTCCGCAAGCGTCAGGATGCGTTGCTTGGTCGCTTCGTTCACCGGGTGGGAGCTGCCAGTGAGCGCGCGGGAAGCAGTTGCTACCGATACGCCTGCGGCCCTGGCAAGTTCGTGTAATGTTACGGGCATAAAGAACCCCTCGTCAGACACCCTTCGGCTATGGCAAACGTTTACCATATGCAAGTATTGTAACGGCAAACGTTTGCCATGTCAAGAAACGTAGCAAAATTGATACCAAACAGGGGGCCTGTCGCGGGGTTCGAGTGCGAGGCGGATAGGATGAGGCACATATTGAGGTGCAAGATTCGCCGGTGACGCCGTCCAGGTGCGGCTATGAGAAGTGGGTCTGCCCGGTCCTATATCTCTATACCGCTTGCCACCCGACAGTCTGGGTACCAGATTCTAGCCACCGAGCACAAACGCAAGCCAGTATAGAGGAGCGGATAAGTTAGTAGTGTTAAGTCAGGCTCATACGTTGACGTCGCAGAACAGAGCGCCTGGCGGCGGGGGCCTTTCCTCTAACTTCATGGATGTTTACAACCTCCCACATGGGCTATTGGGCCTGTGAGTAGCAACGGAACAAAAAACCGGAATAAGCTACAAAAACAAACAGGCCAGATATCTACTTATCCCGTGACATGCCCCCTCTGGACAACTATGTTCGTAGGCAGGTAGCACCATGCGGACCAGCGACCCAGTAATATGCACGGCATCACGGTTCAGCCAAGACCGACTGTCCCCACCGCAATACTTGTCTGCTCGGTAGCCCTTCTAGCCCTTGTATTCATCTAGCTCTTAGCTTGGAAGTGGCAGAAATCAGGTTAGCGCTTGGCGTTGGGGTGGCGCATCGAGTATGTTTATGGGAAATTGCATCATTCTCCCAAGGAATACTCATGAATTGCCCTCATTGTCTGTCCACAGCAACTACCCTCCTTGTCGGGAAGACATCGCTCGGTTATCGCACGTTCCGCTGCTCCCAGTGTATTCGCAAGTTCAACGAGAGAACAGCCACCACTTTCAACTATTTGCAGTTCCCGACCGATGTTGTTCTGCTGGTTGTCCTGTGGCGTCTGAGGTACAAACTCAGCCTTCGAGATCTTGCCGAGATGTTCTTGGAGCGCGGCTTTGAGTTTACGCACGAAGCAGTGCGTGACTGGGAGGAGCGCTTTGCTCCGCTCATCACTCAGCAACTCCGCTCCAGACGTAAGGGGAAGGCTGGCCGATCCTGGTATGTGGATGAAACGTATGTGAAAGTCGGGGGTAAATGGTGCTACCTGTATCGTGCTGTAGATAGGGATGGCAACCTGGTGGACTCGATGCTCTCAAAGAGGCGAGACATGGTTGCGGCGAGGCGGTTCTTCAAACAAGCCAAAGAAGTGACTGGCTGCGTACCACAGCGAGTGACCACCGACGGTCACATAGCCTACCCCCGTGCCATACACAGGATATTGGGGCGCAAGGTCGTGC
>JBBSGN010000218.1:0-5498 GCA_038254085.1 Chloroflexia bacterium
ATACCCGGATCAATCACCAGTGCGGCCACCACCGCCATCACTAAACCGGTGCCCACCCCTATCAGCACCTGAGCTGCCGAAGGGCGCACCATCCCCAGACGCACCAGCATCGCCCGGAAGCGCCGCACCGCCGGCCAACCCGCCGCCACCAGCACTGCCGGTATCGTCCATACGAACTGGTAGACTAGATCGAGCGGGGTGACACCCAACCCGGAATCGCCTGTAGCACTCTGTGGGCTAACATTGGTTATGATCTCCAGGATTGGAGGCTTGCCGCCCAGCACAACTAGAGGCACGAACGACGTAAACAGGATGAGGGTCAGGACGACCAGGGCGATCTTATGCACGAAGTTGTCCGGGTCTATCGGCATGATGCGCGACATCAACCCGCGCACGGGCCGCAACAGCATGGAGAACGCGATAAAGGTCGCCAGCATGAGCAAGAGCATCGTCAGGAGGAGAATGACGCCCGCCCCCGGCTTGAACAACTCCGATAACGAGGGCCTTGATCCGGCAGTGGGCAAGGCGTTGGTGTTCATAACCACTATCAGCACGTTGGCAAACGAGTTGAACAACACAGCAAGCGCCACCAGCACCAGCCACACATATGTGAAGACCGCCGCCACGCTGTTCTTCGTGCCTCCGTAAGCAAGCACAGCCAGTATCGCCAGAGGCGCAATCTCCAGCCCCACCGTCATAAACCTGGCCGGTTCGCCACCCAGGATAAATGCCGCCGATGCCAAGAAAATCCCCAGCACCACAATAACAACAGGTATCACATATCGCCTGGGCGAAGACGGCACAGCCTGGAGAGGCTGCAGCCCGTATTGCGGGTAGTAAGCAGGCTGGCCCGGCGTAGGCGGCGAATAGCCCAGATACGGCGGCACTGGGATCGGCTGCCCTTGCGCGGGCAGAGGTGGTGGGTGAAAGGCCGGCGGGTGTTCTTCCGGCTGATCTGGCTGGTCTGGTTGGCCTGAGTGCAGGTCGTCGCCTCTTGTGTCGTCCATGCAGTGTCTCTTTCCTCGGCGCGTGCGCTTATTTTTGACAGTATAAACGATAGACATCTACAGGCATAGAAGAGACGCCTGGTACTTACTTCTCATTCCCCAAACCAAAAGGCACGAAATCGTCCGGTCAAGCACGGTCCCGTATGTAAGCGTTCAGAGTCAGGGTGCTGAGGGCATTTAACTCACCGCAGAGACGCAGAGGGCGCAGAGTAACGCCGAGCCAATAATTGTTGTTCGCTACGTGGTCCTCTGCGCCCTCTGCGCCCTCTGCGGTGAGTTCTTCTCCGAATGCGGACTATTCTATTAGTTTACTTCCGTGCCTTTTTACCCTCTCCCAGCACTCAGCACTCGGTGCTCGGTGCTCGGTACTTATCCGAGCTGCTGAGGCCGCTTGACGAAGAAGGGCGGGTAGGTATGCAGAGTGTAGTTCCCCTTCGTCTCCAGGTAGGCGATAATGATCACGCCCAGCCATAGCGTGCCGACTAGATATGCTCCGCCCACGTCCGACGGCCAGTGCTGGCCCATATAGACGCGCGACGGACCGACCAGTAGGATTATCCCCCCCAGCAGGGAGAGCAGGGCAGTGCGGAACCAACGCTGCTTGAGGTAAATAAACACCAGATAATACAGAAAGCCGTAGAAGGTGACATAGTGAACTACGTGCCCCGACGGGAAGCTGGCCTCTTGCAGGTTGCTCGTGACACGTACCAGGTCGGGCGTGGGCCGGGGGCGCAACACGCGGGACTTGATGAGGACAGTCACCACATCGCCGCTCCATGTGGAGAGGGTGAACGCGCTCTCCATGCGGAAGCCCGCCGCCCACATGAGGGCCGTGAGCGCGGCCCGTGTGCCCACGCTGTTCCACCGCCACCCTAGCTCACTGACAACGCGCATAGCGCCGTCGTACAACCTTGAGTCTGGACGCTGCAAGATACGGGCGATGCCCACATCAGCCGGAAAATAGCGATGCCGCTTGGCAAGCACGGCCAGCGCCGCCGCCGACCCCACCAGCGACCCGTACACAATCATAAAGCGCTTGCCACGATAGATAGCTTTGCGCGGCGCGACGGTTATCTTCTGGGCCTGTTGCGCAACGGCGGCTGTGACCTGCTGGGTAGCTTGCTTGGCCGTGCTAACCGCCGCCTGCGTAGCCTGCACGGTGGCCTCTACCGCCGGAGAAGTCGGCGCGGTAGTAGCGGCCTCTTTCGCCGGAGGTGTTGCTTGCAGGGGCGGTGCGGCTAGATGCGTCGAGTGAACGTCTATAGGCCCCACAGCCTGCGAATGGGTGTCCTGCAAGTCTAATCGGGCTTCGGCTCGGCTCTTCTCTGCTTCTCCAGCCTGGGAGCCGGACAAAGCTGAGGCAGGCAGGTCTCCAAGCGGCTTGGTATCGGGGCTGCTGTTGGCCTGTGCGTGGTCTACAGGTGTTGTCTCGGATGGAGAGTCATCGGGCATGGCGGTTACTCAATCTGCCAAAGGCACGTTTAGGCTTTTGCTTGGTGCAATAATTATGCCAGTGGTTCCGACACAATTCAACCATTCAAAGGCCATCCAAAGGCCGTAGTGACCCGATCAGACGTTCGAATCGCACGGACTACGGTCGCTTGGCACGGTAATTGCTTACTTAGAACACGCCACGCAAGTCGGCGCCAAACGTGAATAGTATCGTGACCTGTTTAAGGAGGTAAAAACGATGACAAGTTGGACCCGTGGGAAAGAAAACGAAGAAAGAGGGGAGCGCGAGCTTAGCGACAACGATGCCAGCGACAATCTCAAAGGGATTAGCGACAAGGTGGGCGGCGAGATCGAGCAAGGGCTCGACAACGTCGGCGACACCATCTCAGGTAAGCAACACGACCTGGAAGGCCACGACCGCAACGTAGGCGCCGAAGCAGGCGACTGGGTCAAGCATCGCGGTGAAGACATCGAGAACGCCTCAAAGTAATCAACTTACGTAGAAAAAGATGGCCGCCAGGCGGCCATCTTTTTCTATCTGCTTCTAACGGCCTTGCCCGTAGTTGGGGGCCTCTTTGGTTATAGTCACGTCGTGCGGGTGGCTCTCACGCAGACCCGCGCCTGAAATACGTATGAAGCGTGCCGTCTCCTGCATCCTCTTAATATCTGGTGCGCCCAGGTAGCCCATGCCACTTCGCAAGCCGCCCACCAACTGGTATAGCAGAGTCGAGAGTGGCCCCTTGTACTGCACGCGGGCCTCTATCCCCTCCGGCACCAGCTTGCTGATGCTTTCTACGTCCTGCTGGCCGTAGCGGTCCTTGCTGAAAGAGCGTTGCTTCATCGCCCCTAGCGATCCCATCCCCCTATACTCTTTGAAACGCTCGCCCTGGTACAGAATTATCTCACCTGGACTTTCGTCTACGCCCGCCAGCAACCCACCCAGCATGACCGTGTCGGCCCCGGCGGCTATGGCTTTGGCTATGTCACCGCTGTATTGTACGCCGCCGTCGGCTATCACCGGCACGCCAAGCGGCCTGCATACCTTGTAGCAGTCCCAAACGGCGGTTATCTGCGGCATACCCGCGCCCGACACCACCCGCGTCGTGCAGATAGAGCCTGGACCCATGCCCACCTTGATCGCGTCGGCCCCCACGTCCACCAGAGCGCGAGCGCCATCTGCCGTAGCCACGTTGCCCGCCACCACCGGCACGCCATACCGCGCCTTGATCCGCTTGACGGTGGTCAGCACGCCCCTAGTATGCCCGTGCGCGGTGTCCACCACCAGCGCGTCCGCCCCGGCTTCTATGAGGGCGGCGGCGCGCTCCTCGCTGTCGGGACCAACACCTACGGCGGCGGCCACGCGCAGGCGGCCTTTGTCGTCTTTGGTGGCGTTGGGATACTGGGTCTTTTTCTGGATGTCTTTGACCGTGATCAGACCCTTCAAGATGCCATCCTTGTCCACCACCGGCAACTTCTCTATCTTGTTGCGGCGCAGGATACTTTGGGCCTGTTCAAGCGTGGTGCCCAGGGGCGCGGTCACAAGCGGAGCCTTCGTCATAAAGTCCGAGATGGGGCTATCGTAATCAGAAGGTTCGGCGAAGCGTATGTCGCGGTTGGTGAGTATGCCCACAAGTTGCTCGCCCTGCGTGATCGGCACGCCTGATATGTGGTAGTGCGCCATAAGGTCAATGGCGTCGCGCAATGGCCGGTCCGGCTCCAGCGTGATCGGCTCTACTATCATACCCGCCTCTGATCGCTTGACTTTGTCCACCTCGCGGGCCTGGTCCTCTATCGGCATGTTGCGATGGACTACGCCTATGCCCCCCTCGCGGGCCATCGCAATCGCCATCCTCCCCTCGGTCACGGTGTCCATAGCCGCCGATACAATCGGTATGGTGAGCGGTATGGTGGGCGTGAAGAGGGTCGCGGTGTTGATATAGTCGGGTGTGGGCAGCACCTCTGAGTAGGCGGGCACCAGCAGCACGTCGTCGAAGGTCAGCCCTTCCAGGCCGAACTTGCGCTGGTCATCATCGAGTTGTGAGTTGCCTGAATTGGGCGAACGCCTGGAAGGCAACCGAGAACCTGTGAGTTGCGAGTTGTTGTTTATCAAGGCATCTATGTCACCAATATCTGTGCGTTGCATAATGCAGTCCTTTCCGAGCTAGTTATTGAGTCGGTCCTTGATCCTTAACTCACCTTACGCAGCCAATGTGGTGGATGGTAGACTAAAGGTATGACGAACAAAGCACTGCTTGATTTGTACACGGACTACCTGATAAGCTCCTTCGGCCAAACTACGGGCACAGGGCTGAGTGCGTTGCTGGGCGGGCGGGTCAGCCATGATCGTATTCAGCGCTTCCTCGGTGGGCAAGAGTTCACCTCTGCTGACCTGTGGCACTTCGTCAAGCCCCACGTGCGAGCCGTTGAACACCGAGATGGGTGCATAATCGTGGACGACTCCATCTCGGAGAAGCCATACACCGATGAGAATGACATCATCGCCTGGCACTACGACCACTCCAAAGGCACGACGATCAAGGGCATAAACTTCCTCAGTGCTTTGTACCACGTGAGTGGTCTCGAAGTGTCGTTGCCGGCGGGCTTTCGCTTGGTGAGAAAGACCGAGCTTTACGTGGACAAGAAAGACGGCAAAACTAAAAGGCGCGACCCTATCAGCAAGAACGAGCATTATCAGGCGTTGCTGCGCCTGCGTCAAGCCAAGCACAACCAAGTGCTGTTTCGGTTTGTGCTCTCGGACGTGTGGTATGCCTGTGAGCCCGCGAACCCGGACAACATGCGCTTCATCAAGGTAGAGTTGGAGCGCGATTTTATCATGCCCCTCAAGACCAACCGCAAGGTGGCTTTGAGTGAGGCAGACAAGCGACAGGGTCGGTACATGCGTGTGGACAGTGTGCCGCTGGCGACGGGTGAGGTGGTGACGGTCTATCTTGAAGGGATAAACTTCCCCTTGATATTGGTCAAGCAACTCTTCGTAAACGAAGATGGCAGTCAAGTCACCCAGTATCTGGTGTGCTCCGA
>JBBSGN010000219.1:0-5493 GCA_038254085.1 Chloroflexia bacterium
CGGCGGCTTCGAGGGCGAGGCCGAACTCTGGCCCGCCTGCGTTGTGCTCGTCCTCCACATAATAGGAGGCGGGGAAGAAGGGGACGTGGGGCGGGCAGTTGGCGGCGGCTGCGAAGCGGAGGTTGCCGAAGCCTGCGGGCGTGCCGTCAGCCAACGCCCTGATGATGCGCGCTGACGCCTGCACCGCGTCCAGGTTCACGCCTCCGCTAGCCTGGTCTCCGACCTGTATGCTGGCAAAGACGTTGCCGGTGGAGACAAGCACAGTAGAGATGGCATCTATGAGGGCGGCTAGCTTGCCGTCTTCGGGGGCGGCTGCGGCCTGGATCGTGCCGAGTGAGCAGTAGTCAATGCCGGAGTTGGCGCACTGTTGGCCCAGTTCGGCCACGGTGGCGTGGGCGCTGTCCGGCTCAAGCCAGCGCTCGGCGGGCTGGGTGGAGAGCCTGGCGGTCTGCACCGTAAAGCCTGCCGCTTCGAGGCGCGCCCGGCCAGCCCGGACAAAGTCGCCCAGGCGGGTGATTAGCGCCGCATGGGCTTCGCTCTCTTGTGGAAGCGACGCGCCGGTTGTCAGGGAGCGGATGTTCACGAGGTTATGGACTACCGACTACCGACGACCACTGCGGTCGTCGGTAGTCGGTAGTCGGTCGTCGGCTATCATGGTTCCACCGGATACCCGGCGTCCTTCCATTTGCCGAAGCTGTAGGGACCTTGCAGGATTTTGACGTTGGTGTAGCCGGCATGGCTGAGGGCAAGCGCCACACTGGCGCTTTCTTCGTCGTTCGGTCATTGGCAGTAGACGATCACGTTGCCGGTCATGGGAACCTCTTTAGACCGGGTGGTGATCTGGGTGCTTGGGATGTTGATCGCGCCCTTTATGTGCTGTTGCTGGTAGTCGGCCGCGGGGCGCACGTCGAATATTTTGACGTTGCCTGCGTCATATAGAGCTTTTGCGTCCTGCAAGGGGATGCGGGGCAGATTGGCGGTCTGAGTGAGGAAGGTGACTTCTTGTTGGGTGGGGTCCGCCGGTGGCGTGGTTGATTGGCCCGCAGCGTTGGTGGGGTTGGCGCCGGTTGTAGCTTGTTGGTTGTTGCGGGTGGCGAGGAAGAAAAAGATGATTACCAATACCAGCACGCTGATGCCGATGAGGACCATGCCGAAGGTATCGGGACCTCTCCTGGCGGGCCGCCCGGGGACGTAACGGGCGCGCGGGTCAACCGGTCTGCTGGGGCCGCGCCGTTTTTGAGATTTCTTGCTGCCCATAGTTCTCCTTCCGTTTATGAGGTGCGGAGAATATATAACACAGTTGCGTCCGTTACGCCAACTGCCCTAACTCCTTGACCAGTCGAAGGGGAAGGGGGGAATATAGAGATAAATCAAACAACCACACACCGACGGTGGGTGTGTGGTTGTTTGATTTACTAGAGATAGTAACTAGCGCAAGGCTTTGCGCCTGGATAGTTTGAGGCCCGCAGCCAGAAGGAGGGCCGCTCCGAGCAGGCCAGGGAGCAGCCAGGTAAGGTCGTCGCCCGCGCCGGTGGTCGGCATGCCGGGTATGGCCGGAGGGGTTGGCTGGCCTGTAGCTCCGCTGGGGACCGTGGTGGGCAGCACCGAGCCTGGAGTGGGAAGGGCGGGTGTGGCGGCGGTGGGCGGCGTGGGCGCGGGCTGCCCGGCTTGGGCTGCCACTATGTGGCCTTCGATTTGTGGGTTGACGGTGCCGAGGCTCTTGACGTAGTTGGCGGCGACCTCCCATAGCTGCTCGCGGGAGATGGGGTTAATCATCTTGCCGAGGGCGGTGTAGCCGTCGCCGCCAACCACCATGAAGTCGTTGGCCGCGACCTTGTAGGTGGCGTTGGGGTTTAGCGGCCTGCCGTCGGAGAGGACCGCCCACAGAACGCGATGGCCTGCGGGTTGGGCCGGGTCATAGGCGAAGCGCACGCCCGATAGCTGGATGAAGCGGCCCGCGTCGCCGCCCAGGTCGCTCACGCCGTTCTCGAGGGCGGCGAGCAGGTCCGCGCCCTTCAGTTGGCCGGTGACCACCAGGTTGCCGAAGGGGAGCACAGCGAACACGTCGCCCTTGGTGATGGGGCCAGGGTTGAAGTCGGCTCGCAGACCGCCGGAGTTCTGGAGGGCCACGTCAACGCCGTAGGTGGCGAGTATCGCGTCGCTGATCAGGTTGCCCATCTTGCTCTCTTCGCTACGGCTGCGGTCCACGAGTTCCGGTGTTGTGCCTATCTGGTCGCCCAGGATCAGCTTGATCTTATCGTCAGCCTCCTTTACGAGGGCCGTTAGCGCCGGGTCAGGGGTGATGCCGCCCACGTACAGCTTGCGGAACGCACCCCATGAGTAGGCGACGTTCTTGGTGGCGGGGTCCACGTACAGGGTCATGTCGGTGGTGTCTATGGCGTGGTTGGCCTCGCTGACCAAGATGCCGTTGATGCGGGCCATCGTCTCAACGCGCGTGTGCCCGCCCACGATCAGGTCCACTTCGGGGTCAACGCCCTTAGCGAAGTCGGCGAAGATGCCGGTCGGGTGGTCGAAGTCGCCCTTGTCTGAACCCTGGTGATAGACCACTATAATTGTCTTGACGCCCTTGCCGACAAGCTCCTGCACGTACTTGTTGGTCTGGGTGATAGGGTCTACCCACTGGTAGCCCGCGATGCCTTTAGGGTTGGTGGCGGTGGGCGTTTCGGGGTTGCCCACGCCGATGACGCCCACGTCTATGCCGTTGGCTTTCACGACGATATAGGGCTTCGTGAAAGAGGCGATTTGGCCCTTCGCGTCGAGGATGTTGTCAGCCAGGTAGGGGAACTTGGCGATGGCTTGCAGTTTTTCCAGCCCGGCCACGCCTTTATCGAACTCGTGATTGCCGAGGGCCGAGGCGGTGAAGCCGATCATGTTCATCGCCTGGATGGTCGGCTCGTCGCCCAGGAAGGCCGAGTCGGGTGGGGTCGCGCCGACGTTGTCGCCGTCGCTGAGGATGATCGTGCCGTCCTTGTTCTCGGCCTTAGCCATGTTCCAGTAAGCGGCTATAGCCGCCACGCCTCCGCTGGGCACGCTGAGGCCGTCCACGCGGGCCTGCACCGGGTCAAGCTGGCCGTGATAGTCGCCCCAGGCGAGTACCTGAATGGGGATCAACTTGTCGCTGTCGTCGCTGAAGGCTTCGGTCAGGACGCGGCCTTCGCTGTAGCGCGGCGGGGCAATCTTGATGGCGTAGGCGGTGGTGGGTGCGATGTCTATCGAGCGCGGGTTATTTAGCTTCTTGCCCTGGGCCACGCCGGGGCCATAGATGCCGAACATGGCGTGCATATTGACGTTCATGGCGGGGTCCACCGTGTCGGGTAGGTAGCCGTGCTGGCCATAGAAGGGCGAGTCGGCGATGCGCTGGCCGGTGGTGGGCGCGTCCCACTGGTAGGGCGGTTTGAGGACCACCACCACGTCGCCTGTGCGGGTGGGGTGGAAGTAGTTGATCGAGTAGCCGTTGGCCTGGATACCGAAGGTTTGCTCCTTCTTCCAGACGGCGGCGGTCACTTTGGCGCCGTTGTCATTAAGGCTGTTGAAAGCGTCCAGTATCTGGTTGCGGACCGTTTCGTAGTCGGCCTGCGCGACCACGCCTCCCTGCTCGCGGCCCTTGAGGTTGATATAGATATTGGCTGTGCCGCCCGCCACGTAGCCTATGGCCTTGCTGTTCGCTCTGTTGGCCGGGTCGTACAGGCTGGCGTCCTGGAGGATTTGCAGGACGTTGACGCTGCGCCAGGCGGCGCCAAAGCCGTGGTCCGCACCCACGAAGGTGACGGTGTTGGAGCCTAGCAGCTCCCACAGGTGGCCCAGGGCGGCGTCTGCCTGCATGTAAGCCTGTTTGATGTAGCCCTCGGCGGTGGCTGGGTCGGCTCCGTAGGCGGGGCGGGGGCCGGTATAGCTGGGTGTGGAGAGAGCGGTGAACTGGTGCTGGAACTCGTCAGTCACGGGATAGCCGGCCATCACCACGTCGGGGTTGTATGCGCTAATGATGTAGTCGTGGACCTTGCGGTACATGTCGTACCACTTGAGGCCCTGTTCGACGTATGTTTGCGCGTCAATGACACCCGCTTCGAGGGGTGCGAAGTCGGCCCCGGTGGCGCTGGGGAAGTCCTGGGCGATCTTCTGCTCCAGGTCGGGCATATTGCTGCGGTTGCGCGCCAGCGAGGTGAAGTATAGGCGGAACTTGGACAGGTCGGGGTTGAGGTCAATTAGCTTTACATAAGTGCCGACGAGGAGGTTGTTCTGAGGCAGATTTAGCTTCACATCCTGCCAGTCGCCTACCTTCAGGTCGGCCACCTTCGCCGAGGCGTCCTTTGTCTCTTTGGCGATGAGGGCGTGGTCGTAGTTGGTCTGATTATCGTCGGTGCTGTCGTAGATGTAGACCTGCCAGTTGAGGGTGGCGACCGTGCCGCTGATCGGGTTGGTGTTGAAGCTAAAGGTGGCCTGTTTGGCCGGGCTGAACGATTGCGGCGCACCGGTCCAGCCGGATGCGTCGCTGATTTGCAGCGAGTTGGTGTAGACCAGCCCGAAGTCCTTCACGAAATTGGGCAGCACGCCGGGCACGTCATAGTTAGCGACGACGCCCCGGCTGCTGTAGAAGTTGCGGAAATCAACAGCTGGGCCCTTGACTTTGGTGCCGGGGAGGGTGCCGGGCCAGTCCATGATGGCGACCTTCTTGCCGTACTTTTCGGCCACCTCGCCATAGGTCTCGGCTTGGAGGATGCCCGCGCTGTAACCGGAGGTGCTGGTGACGATGGCGTTGCTGTCAATGTGGAAGGTGTTGTTCATGCCGCCGTGGGTGGCCGCCCACGCGCCGGTAGAGATGCTGGACCAGCCCGCGCCGGTGTTGGGCGGGAACTGGGGCACCATGCCGTTGTCGCCCGTTACTCCACTGTTGAATATCTTGGCGTAGTTGGGCATGTCGCCCGACTTAGCGTACTTCTCGGCCAGGTCGGGGCGCATACCGTCGGAGACGAAGATTAGCTCTTTGGGCGCGTAGGGCGGGGCGTTGGTGGGGGCCGCGCTGCTCTGTAGCGCGGGCCAGGTGCCCAGCGAGAGGGCGAGGGCCAATAAGAGGGTGTAAGCCTGCCATAATCTTTGACCGCGTGTTCGGTTTCGGATGCTCTGCATTTCTACTCCTCCTTGTGATGTGTTGAGTGAGAATAGATGCGGCACGGCGTTGTATGCTGTTGTGGTGGGGCGTTTGCGAGCCGGGGGTATTATACAACAGACAAAGGACGATAGACGAAGGATGCGGAAGATAATTGAAACGCAAAGACCCAGAGACGCAAAGAACCCGCAGAGAATGAATGAGCGATGTTTTGAAGACTGTATTTGCGTTGATCGTCAATAAAACTCTTTGCGTATCCTTTGCGTCTTTGTGTCTTTGCGTTTAGAGAAGCCCTTACTCCCACTTGACATACCGCGCCGCCTTACTGTAAACTGGGCCAACAGCACGGACAAGTGAACAGAAATCGA
>JBBSGN010000220.1:0-5483 GCA_038254085.1 Chloroflexia bacterium
CCATCGCCCGAAGGGGGCCAGCGTTACTTTCATGTCCACATGCTTCCCCTTGACCACGACTCGATCGGCAGTGAGAGGGGTGTGGCGGTTATCATGTGGGAGACTACCCAGGAAGTAATAGCGCGGCAGAAGGCCGAGGAGATGGCGCGACACGCCGAGGCCCAGCGCGCCTGGCTGAAGGCGGTCATAGATCAAATGCCCGAAGGGGTGTATATAGCCTCGGCCCCCGAAGGCGAGCTCCTGATGATGAACCGAGCCGCCGGAGAGATATTTACGCAGGGCGATGACGTACAGAGACTTGCTGATGTGGGCGACCCCAAGGTATACGGCATCTACAAAGAGGACGGCTCAGAGATGGCGCTCGAAGGGCTGCCTCTGATGCGGGCAATACAGAAAGAGGAGACTACCGTAGGCGAAGAGCAGTTATACATACGTCCCAACGGCGCACGCTCCAACCTGTTGGTGAACGCCGCGCCTCTTTACGACAATACAGGCAAGTTGATAGCGGGTGTGGTGGTCTTCCAGGATATAACGCACCTCAAGGAAATAGAGAGAATGAAGGACGAGTTCATGTCAATCGCCAGCCATGAGCTACGCACGCCTCTTACCAATGTGAAAGCCACTGCCCAACTAATGGCGAGACGCGCTGAACAAGGCGAGTACCCCCAGCGAGAGGTAACTTCTATAAAGGCCATCGTGCAGCAATCGGAGCGCATGACCCGCCTGATAAACGAACTGCTTGACGTGTCGCGCCTGCAAACCGGCAGCTTCACTGTACACCTCACCCACTTGGACCTAGGGAGGCTGTGCAGGGAAGTTGTCGAGCAGTGTCGCCTGGCCTACCCTCAATTGACGCTCAAGCTGTCGGTAGGTGGGCCGGTGTGGGTGAACGCCGACGCCGACCGCATCGAGCAGGTGTTGAGCAACCTGCTCGATAACGCCGCCAAATACGCAACGCAAGGCCAGATAGACGTGCGCTTGACGACCCATCCGGGCGAAGGGGTGGCTCGCATAGAGGTGCAAGACGACGGCGAGGGCTTCGACCCGGCGCACAGCGAGCGTATATTCGACCGCTTCAGCAAGCTGGACAGCATAAACCACCACTCGAAGGGGATGGGCCTGGGCCTGTTTATCTCTCGCCAGATCATGGAGGCGCACGGCGGCACCCTGACCGCCTATTCGCCCGGCGCCGGCCAAGGCGCGACCTTCACCGTAACGATGCCGTTGGCCGAAACAAACGGTTAGGTAGCTATCAGCTATCAGCTTTATCTGCCTTCTGCCTTCGCCGGCCATCGGTCGTCGGTTGTCCACTTCGTAATATATAATAGCCCTTATGAAGCCGCTCACTATTGGCGTGGCCGGGGGTAGCGGGTCGGGCAAGACAACCGTAGTGCGGGCGTTGATGGGGGCGGTCAGGCCGGACAACGTGGCTTTCCTACCCCATGACGCTTATTACCGCGATTATAGCCACTTGTCGCTCGAAGCGCGGGCCGCCGTAAACTGGGACCACCCCGATTCTTTGGAGACCGGGCTGCTGGTAAGCCAGCTTGCCCAGCTTGTGGAGGGGCAGGCGATAGAGAGGCCCATATACGACTTCCGCGCGTACTCGCGCACTGGCCTGAGCGAGCGTGTAGAACCGCGCCCCGTGATAATCGTCGAGGGTATACTGATATTGGTGGAGCGAGAACTGCGCGACCTGCTCGACATCAAGGTGTTCGTGGACACAGACCCGGACATTCGCTTTATTCGCCGCCTGCAACGTGATGTGAGCGAACGGGGTCGGTCGGTCTCCTCGGTAATCGAGCAGTACCTACGCACTGTGCGCCCCATGCACTTGGAGTTCGTCGAGCCAAGCAAACGCTACGCCGACCTGATCATCCCGGAAGGCGGCTACAATCGTGTGGCGATAGAAATGCTGGTGGCGAGGGTCAAGTCAGCGACCCCTTCGGGAATTACGAGTTATGAGTTATGAATTACGAATTACGACGACGACCGATACAGCTGAAAGCTAAATTGGTAATTTTGGAGAGAGATGACAGATACGCATATAGAGACGCCCGACTGGGTGCGGGACGCGGTTTTCTATCAGATTTTCCCTGACAGGTTAGCCAAGAGTGACCTGCTGCATAAGCCTCATAATCTGGAACCCTGGCTCGGTCCTCCTACGTCTCACGGCTTCAAGGGTGGGGACTTGCTGGGGGTGATGGAGCATCTGGATTACCTGGTCGAGTTGGGCGTCAACGCTATCTACTTCAACCCGGTGTTCCAGTCGGCGGCCAACCACCGCTATCACACGTATGATTACTACCAGGTAGACCCACTGCTGGGCGGAAACGAGAGCCTGCGGGCGCTGCTCGATGCGGCGCACAAGCGGGGCATCAGGGTGATACTGGACGGGGTGTTCAATCACGCCAGCCGGGGTTTCTTCCAGTTCCACGACATCATGGAGAACGGGCCGTATTCGCCTTATATAGACTGGTTCAACGTACACGGCTGGCCCCTGAACGCCTACGAGAGCGCCAACCCGCCTAACTATGACGCCTGGTGGCATCTGCCCGCTCTGCCCAAGTTCAATATAAGCAACCCGGACGTGCGGGAATACCTGCTCGGGGTGGGCCAGTTCTGGATAGAGCTCGGCATAGACGGCTGGCGGCTCGATGTGCCCGCCGAGATAGACGACGACGCTTTCTGGCAGGAGTTTCGCCGCCGGGTAAAGGGGGCCAACCCGGAGGCGTACATCGTGGGCGAAATCTGGCACGACGCTCGACGCTGGCTAAAAGGCGACCAGTTCGACGCGGTGATGAATTACCTTTTCACCAAGCTCTGCATCGAGTTCTTCATAGACACGGAAGTAAACCCCGACCTGGTGCGCGGGTCGTCGCTGTGGCCGGTGCGGGATATAGGGGCCAGAGAGTTCGCGCAGGAGATCGAGGCGCTCATCAAGCTATACCCGCCCGAAGTGACCGAGGTGCAGCTTAATCTGCTCGACAGCCACGACACCCCGCGCTACCTGACCATGGCGAACGGCGACGACACCGCGCTCAGATTGGCTACGTTGTTCCAGATGGTCTACCCCGGCGCGCCTTGCATCTACTACGGCGACGAGATCGGCATGACCGGCGGGAAAGACCCGCTGTCCCGCGCCGCCTTCCCCTGGGGCGCAAGCGTGTGGAATGTTGACTTGCTCACTTTCTTCCAGAAGGTGACGCGCCTGCGCCACGCGCACCCTGCCCTCAGAAGGGGGCAGTACATCACTCTGCACGGCGAGGGCAACATGTACGCCCTGGCCAGGCAACTTGAGGACGACAAAGTAATCGCCGTGTTCAACATCGGGCGCGGACATGAGGAGGCCAAGCTGCCCGTAAGCGGTCTCTTCCCCGACGGCACGGCCCTCGTAGACGCCCTGGCAGGCGACCGCTTTACTGTCAATAGTGGGGAGCTAGCCGTGAGCAGCCCGCCGAGGTCCGCATTGGTATTAGAATTGATATAAAGTCTTATGATTACGAATATCTCTGACAAATCAGCCTTCCTGAAAGCTATCGCCGAGAGGGCGCAACTGCGCGAAGGCCCGCAGGGCATCGAGAGCGTGCTGCGGGCTATCTTCCACGCCCAACACGATCTCGCTGTCGAGCCGCTTACCGGGCGCGCGTTAGCCCGTGTCGTGCGCCTGCCCGTGCCGGTGGTGACGGCTATCCGCCGCGAGCTAGAGAAGGCGGGCGCGGTCGAGCCTGGGCCGCATCTCCGCCTCACTCAAGCGGCTGATGAAGCGTTGACCAAGCAGTGGGGATGGTCCGGGGGGTCCTCCACGCAAGCCTCGGTGGTCTGCCCAACCTGCGGGGGCACGGGCGTTGCGCCGAGCGGGCCGCAGTGGGAGCAGATGTTGGCGAGCCTGCGCCGCCACTTTGCAGACAACCCGCGCGTGGACGTGACGCTCGACCAGAGCCACTGCACGCCCGAAACCAACCTGCGCCGGGTAGCTTATATGCAAGAGCATGGGGCTTTAGAGGGAAAGAGTGTGCTGGTACTTGGGGACGACGACTCGGTGTCGGCTGCTGTCGCGCTGGCGGGCAAGGCGCTCTCGCCATCTGGCAAGTTGGCGCGGCGGGTGGTGGCGCTGGACGCCGATGAGCGCATCCTGGCCCACCTGCGCGACATAGGGGTTAGCGAAGATGTGCTGATTGGACTGGTAAGGTGGGACTTGCGGAAGCCTCTGCCGCCCGACCTGCAAGGCGAGTTCGACACGGTGTCCACCGATCCGGCCTACACGCTGCCCGGTTTAGTGCTGTTTTTATCGAGGGCTATCGAGGCTATCAAGCCGGAGGGCGGGCAAATATTCCTCAGCTTTGGGCATCGCTCGCCCGACGAGCAGCTAGAGGTACAGCAGGCTATCGCCGACATGGACCTGGTGATAGAGCAACTTACGCCTAACTTCAACCAGTACGTAGGCGCGGGCATCCTGGCGGGCGTCAGCGACCTGTACATGCTTACTGTCACGGACAGTAGCGAGCCGATAATAACGGACGAATACACCGGCCCGATATATACAGGGCAAGTGCGCCCCACGATACGCAACTACGCCTGCACCTCCTGCGGCACCCAACTAACGGTGGGCGGCGAAGCAGGAGGCCAGTTCGCCAACATCGAGGCGCTCAAAGAGTCAGGCTGCCCCACCTGCGGAGCGCACGCCTTCCGGTTGGTGTCCAGGCACGCGGCGGGGCACAACGGGGCGGGAGAATAGCGGGGAAGGACGACGGACGACCGACGACCGACCATGCCTAAAGCGTGAAACGTAACCACTGACCACTGCGGTCGTCGGTCGCCGGTATGGGAACAATGACCAGCAACACAGACAGATACATCCTCCGTTTCCCCGAATCCACCGACCTCGACGCGCTGGTGGCGTTTGAGATCGAGATCGCGCGCATCTCTTTCCCGGACGACCCGATAGTGGACCCAGAAATACATAGAAAGAAGCTAGCGAAGGCGTTAGAGCGGGACCGTGAGGGGATGTTCGTGGCCGAAGATAAAGAGACAGGAGAGGTGGTAGGCTGGCTGTGGGTAGCCCTCAACACCAACTTCCTGACGGGCGAGTCATACGCTACGTTCCGTTCCCTCGCCATCACGCAGGGTAAGGACAGCGCCATTGTAGCCGACCTACTGTTCACGCATGGCATACAATATGCCCAACAAAAAGGTATAATTGAGATAACCGGCAAGGTCCATGTCAACAACGTGGCAATGCGGGTGATATACCGTAAGTTTGGGTTTACGGCAGAGCATTTGACTATGAAACGGACTCGTAAAACGTAAAACGTAATTAACTCACCGCCGAGACGCAGAGAACGCGGAGGACCACGCAGAGATTTTATTGTTTTTATTTACGTTTCACGTTTTACGAGTCCGTTTTACTCAAGGGACATACCATGTACAACCGCCACGTGCTGTACGACGCCTGGGTGGACGACCACAGCATTATCGCCACC
>JBBSGN010000221.1:0-5482 GCA_038254085.1 Chloroflexia bacterium
CGAATGATACTACCGACTATGAGCGTCATGCTCAAATACGGGCAAGATTCTGTCCATTTAGTATCACTCTAGCCCTCATTTTCGAGTTTGCAGATACGCCCTAGAGTGAGGAGGGGATTAAAGATATTACGAACAATAGCGCAAGCTATACCGGAGCCGAATTTGGTACTCCGGCTCCTGTATTCGAATGGAGACGTGGTGAGGATAAATTTCACACGGTTGATCCGGCGCGGTGGGGTCTTTGCCAGGCTGGGCGATCCCGATTTTTTCGAGCAAGTCTCGGTCGGAGAGGGTGGCCGGTACATCCAGTGGCCTGGGGACATTGACTTCTGCGCCGATGCTCTATGGCTGCAGGAACATGACAAAGATAACTCTGCGGCTTAACTGTTTCCCACTACCACCGCTTTGGCGCGGCTGTCGGCCTCAATCCGCCCTCCCGGCAGAAAGCAAGCGATATAGGCAGCTAAAGCAAACATCAAGCGTGCCCCGATAGACCATATGAGCCTACCCTGTTGCCTTAAGGTAAATCCGTAACAAGTTGGATTTTCCCCTCGTCCGGCCCCAATACTGCCCCTTGCGTGGCTTGTGTGGCCTGTTAAAACTAGCTTGTTGCGGACATTCCTTAGGGCAACAAGTTGGGTTTAGACGTTACCCGCAAGACTGTCCAGCCAATGTGCCATGACCCTCACCCTCGACCTCCTACCCCTCCTGTTCGGTCTGATCTCCGCTGCCTCCTGGGGCGCGGGCGACTTTAGCGGGGGGCTTGCCTCGCGGCGTGGCAACGTGTTTGTGGTGGTGGCGGTCACGCATGGGGTGGGGATGCTGCTCATGCTGGGGTTGGCCCTCGCGTTGGGCGAGCCGGTGCCGCCTCTCTCCGTCTTCCTCTGGGCGAGTCTGGCGGGGCTGTTCGGCGGGTTGGGACTGCTGGCGCTGTACCGGGCGCTGGCTATCGGGCAGATGGGCATAGCTGCGCCGATTACCGCCGTGCTTGCCGCCGGTCTGCCCGTGCTGTTCGCCGCTGTCACCGAGGGCATGCCGCAGTCGCTCCAACTGGCCGGGTTTGGAACGGCCCTGGTGGGCATCTGGTTCCTCTCGCGCCCCGAGAAAGCGGTGGGCAGGCCGCAAGGGTTGGGGTTGGCGCTGGCGGCGGGCGTGGGCTTCGGGGCCTTCCTCATACTCATAAACCAGGCGAGCAGCACCGGGCTGTTCTGGCCTCTCGTGTCGGCAAAGGCCACAGAGCTTGCGCTGACGCTGGCCGTGCTTGTGGTCCGCCGCCCGATGCAACGGGCCGCGCGAGGGCTGGTCTGGCTCATGTTACAGGCCGGCATATTCGACGTGGGCGGCAACGCCTTCTACCTGCTGGCGGCGCAGGCCGGACGGCTCGACGTGGCGGCGGTATTATCGTCGCTGTACCCGGCCTCTACTGTGCTGCTCGCCTGGCTACTCCTCAAAGAGCGCGTGACGAGAGTGCAGGCAGTGGGCATAGTGGCCGTGCTAGCGGCCATCCCGATGATCGCGGTCTCCTGAGCGACCTATTGTGCCTGCGAGTAGCGGTATCTGTAGGGGCGTGATTTATCGCGCCCTTCTATCCTCACTAGCAGGCTCTATGGATAAGGATAGAGGGCGCGATAAATCGCGCCTCTACAGCGACATTTTCTTCTTCCCCTATTCTGAACGCTTATCAAATTCGGTAAACTCGCAACCCATCGCCCCTTTCACGTATAATGACCCCACTACAAACCAAATAAACACTGATTACCGACTGCCCATACCCAACACCTAACACCTAACACCTAACACCTAACACCCAACCCATGACCAACCCCAACCAGCCCCCTGCCTCTATCGTCGTCGTGAGCTACAACACCGCCGACCATATATCGTCGTGCCTGCTCTCTATCCTCCAGCTTGACTATCCGCAGGCGGAGATAATCGTCGTGGACAACGGCTCGACCGACGGCAGCGTGGAGCTAATACGCAAACGCTTCCCAAGTGTGGAGGTGGCGGACCTGCAAACCAACCGGGGCTTCGCGGGCGGGGCCAGCGTGGGCCTCTACATGGCGAGCGGCGAGATCGTGGCTACTGTCAATCCCGACGTACAGCTTGATCCCGGCTGGCTGAACGCTGTAACCGAAACTCTGCTTTCGGACGACAGCATAGGCGTTGTGGGCACCAAGATTCTCTATCCCGACCGGCGCACGATCCAGCACGCGGGCGGGGTCGTGAACTACCCCCTCGCCACCACCGAGCACATAGGCAGAGGCGAGCTTGACAACGGCCAGTACGACCAGCCCAGGGCTGTCTCGTTCGTCACGGGGGCGGCCCTTGCCATGCGCCGGGACGTGGGCCGCGCCCTCGACTTCTTCGACGAGGAATATTACCCGCTCTATTACGAGGACGTGGACCTCTGCTGGCGAGCCGACAAAGATAGCCTGCGTATACTGTACCAGCCCAGGGCGGTAGCGTACCACGCAGAGACCGTCACGCTGGACCGCAAGAGCAGTCTCTATTACACCTATTACCACGCCAACAGGCTGCGCTTCGTGGTCAAGCAATATTCCCCCGAACAGGTGATGCTCGATTTCCTCCCATCCGAGGCCGCCCGCGTGGTGGGCGACATGCCCGCCGAGGACCGTAAAGCCTCCCTCGGTCTGCTCGACAACCGCCTGGGAGACGGCAACGGGCAGGACCACCCACCCACCATCAACCGCAAGCTGAGTAAGATAGATAGTCATGTGGACGAGGTAATAGGCGGCTGGCAGGTGTACGAGAGGTCCCGCCCCCCGATGCGCCGCAAAAAGGCCGCATCGCCCACCGAGCGCCTGAGCAACCTCCTGAGCCGCCTGTACGTGTGGCCCATACTACGCAAGCAGATAGATTATAATGCCTCTGTAGCCCGCACGTTGCGAGAGCTTTCCAACCAGCTAGCCGACCTCCAGGCCCGCGTGGCCCTCCAGTCCATGCTCACCGCCGGCCTGGTCAGCCGCCAGAACGTCGCGCCCACCAGCGAAAGCATAGCCGCCGAGTTAGAGGCGCTTAGAGACCGGATCGAGCAAATCGAGCGTGATGCGTGATGAGTGATGCGTAAAACGTAATGCGTGATGCGTTATAGCGGGCAGTTTTGTTATATTGGACAGGATGCAACGTCTTTATAGTCAAAGACGTTATTAGTTCAGTACGATTTATCACGCAACACGCATTATGTGTAATAGCCAGAACTTGATTCGACAAACAGAAGTGTCCGATTTCGGTGTACCTGTCAGATGAGTGCTACCTTCTCTAGCACTGTCCGAAACATCAAGTCCTGGCCGTTCCACATTACGCATTACGCAATATGCATAGCATCCCAAGAACACTATTGAAACTACTACCCCCCATTCTGACAGTGTTGCTTCTCCTGGCGCTCCTGGCTGCTCAGGGGGTGCCGGTTCGGGCTGCGCCGCTAGCTCAGGCGAAGGTCGTTATGACCGCGCAGGGTGGGTTCGGCGACGACGGTTCTTACCTGATAGGCGAGTGGTTTCCCGTGCGCGTCACCCTCTCTAACCCGGCGGGCGGCTCCTCGATGCGCGTGCGTGTGGAGGTCCCGTCGAGGGGCGAGAACGACGCCAACACGGTAGAAACCTACGCCCGCGAGGTGGACCTGCCCAGCCCGTCGCGTAAGGAAGTAACCCTGTACGCCTATTCGGGCAACTTCACGCGCTTTCTCGATGTGCGTCTGATACAGGACAGCACGGTGATAGACACCGTCTCGGTCAAGCTCAACCCACTGGAGCGGGCGGGCAACATGATATTGGGCGTGGCCTCGTCCGAGCCGTCGCTGCTCAACATCCTGAAAGGCGAACCTGTGGGGCACAGCGACAAGCCCCTGCCGCCCGGCGCTTATCAGTACCAGCAGTACGGTCCGCCCCCCACGCCTACCGCCGCTTACGGCATCGCGCCTATTATCGCCGGGCCGCCTGGCGCCGCTGCCAGCGCGACCATCTCGCATATCGCCCTCAACGACCTGCCTACCCTCTCATCCGCGCTTGACGGCCTGGGCGCGATTGTGGTAGACGACGTAGATACCGGCTCCATCACTCAGGAGCAGCACGACACGCTGGCCGCGTGGGTGGCGAGGGGCGGCACGCTGGTCGCGGTTGCCCGCCCCAGCGGCACCGACACGCTGTCCGGCCTGGCCGACCTTCTGCCCGTGACCGTCAAAGGCACACGCAACCTGTCGAGCCTCAAAAGCCTGTCCGATCTGGTGGCTATACCTATTACCACCACAGGCTCGATAGCTGTGGCCGACGCAGACGTGAAGACCGCGCCCGGGGTCGCGCCTCGCGTACTGGCCTCCCAGGAAGGCGTGCCTCTGGCGGCGGTGCGCGAGATGGGCCGGGGGCAGGTAATATATCTGGCCGCCTCGCCCGCTCTGCCCCCGCTCAAAGGGTGGGACGGCACAGCGCCCCTCTTCAAGCGGCTGCTGGTCGAGCATGACCTTAGCCCGTCGGCCAGCACGTTCCGCCGCTCAGTCCCCCTGTACGGCGGCTACCCCGGTTACGGCGCGTATGGCAGCGTGTTTGGCGCCAACGGCGGTCTGTTCGACATCCCCGGCCAGGACTTGCCCGACCCACTGTTGGTCGGCCTCTTCCTATGGATATATATAATGGTGGTCGGGCCGGTCAACTTTATCGTACTGAGGCGTATGAAGCGCACTGAGCTTGCCTGGATCACCATCCCGGCGCTGGTGCTGGTCTTTTCGGTGGCGGCCTATCTGGTGGCCTACGGCGCAAAGGGCGGGGAGATAGTCGCTGTGCAATCGAGCGTAATCCGCTCGGCGCCCGGCCTCGACAGGTCCCAGGCTACCCAGTTCTTCGGCCTTTACTCACCCACCCGGCAGACGTTCCAGTTGCGCGTGGGAGCCGACAGCGCCGTGAGCGAGATCAGTCCCTACGGCTACGGTCCCGGCGGTGGCGGTCCCGAAACGCCGCCCCAGGTGGTCGGCGGCAACCCTACCACCGTCAACAACGTGCTGGTCAGCACCTTCAGCCTGAAGAGCTTCATGGCCGAAAGCAGCGTGAGCGCCCAATCGCCGCTCGAAGCCGACCTGCGCCTGGGTGACAATATTATCGAGGGCACAGTCCGCAACAGAACCACTTCCGCTTTGCAGGACGTGGCGCTGGTGAGGGGAGACGCGGTGCAGTACATTGGCTACATAGCCCCCGGCCAAAAGATGGACGTCAAGCTGCTGGTGTCGTCGCGCCCCCTGGACAACAGCACGCCCGCCAGGCTCCTTCCGCCCCCGCCCAACGTGACCGCCCCCAACGGCAACGGCTACGGTGGCTACTCGGGTCCGCCCACCAACGAGCAGAGGGCCTACAACCGCAAAGTGGAGCTTCTGGGCATCGGGCTCGAGCCTGTGGCGACCACCCGCCCGCCCGCCAACCTCGACGTATTCGCCCTCGCGTGGGGACCCGGCCTGCCGTCGGGTTTTAGTGTGGCC
>JBBSGN010000222.1:0-5476 GCA_038254085.1 Chloroflexia bacterium
GTAAAACGTAAAACGTAAGAGGCTGTTTCTTACGTTTTACGTTTTCCGAGTCCGTTTACGTTCAGCGTGACAATGGAGTCATAGCCAGATGATAATCGTTTTGCTCGGCGCGCCTGGGGCGGGGAAGGGCACGCAGTCTGAGATTTTGCAAGAGCGCCTGCATATGTTGCATGTATCCAGCGGAGACCTGCTGAGGGACAACCTTAAGCGCGGCACCGAATTAGGCAAGGTAGCCGAGGGGTACATGGGCAAAGGCGAGTTTGTGCCCGACAACCTGGTTATCGAGATGATATTGCAGCGCATGGCGGCGCCCGATGTGGAGCGGGGGATTCTCCTGGACGGCTTTCCGCGCAACTTGGCGCAAGCGGTGGCCCTGGACGATGCGCTGGATGTAAAAGGCAAGCGGGTGAATGCTGCCTCCTATATACATGTGGAGTTCGACGCGCTGATTGACCGCCTCTCAGGCAGGCTGACCTGCCGCAACTGCGGCCATGTATTCCACGAGAAGTTCGCGCCGCCCAAAGTGCCGGGCGTGTGCGATGTGTGCGGAGGCGAGCTTTACCAGCGCGACGACGACAAGCGCGAGACCGCCGTCAAGCGCCTGGGAATCTACTTCGAGCAGACCCAGCCGATAATTGAGTATTACCGAGAGCGCGGCATCCTCTGCCAGGTGAACGGCGAACAACCCATCACTCAGGTAACAGAGGACTTGCTGAACTGCTTGCGATAGGGTAGCCGGTGTCGGTTGTAATGGGCTAACCGACTGCCGACTGCCGACTGCCGACTACCGAGCTACCGACATGCCGATATACCTGAAATCACAACCCGAGATCAAGCTGATGAGGCAGGCGGGGCGCATCGTCGGGCAGACATTGCAACTGCTTGCCGAGCATGTCAAGCCCGGTGTTACCACGCGGGAGCTTGACAACGTGGCCTACGATTTCATCAAGAGCCAGGGGGCCATACCCACCTTCAAGGGGTATCACCCTTACCCGGACATTCAAGCCTTCCCAGGCAGCATTTGCGCCTCGGTAAATGAAGAGATAGTGCATGGTATACCGAGCAACCGCAAGCTTGAGGAGGGGGACATAATCGCCATTGACTGCGGCGCGATCTATCGAGGTTGGCAGGGTGATTCGGCGATAACCGTGCCTGTGGGCAAGATAGAGCCTGCGATTGAGAAACTGCTGGAAACCACAAAAGCAGCTTTGCAGGTTGGCATAGGGCAGGCCCACCCGGGCAACCACGTAGGCGACATCTCGCACGCCGTTGAGCAACGTATCAGGCAGGGTGGCAATTACGGCATCGTGCGCGAGTATGGCGGGCATGGCATTGGCCGCAGCCTGTGGGAAGAGCCGTCAGTGCCCAATCACGGTCCCGCCGGAAAGGGCGCTCCCTTGCGACCAGGCATGGTGATAGCCATAGAGCCGATGCTCAACATGGGCACACAAGAGACCGAGACCCTGAGCGACGGCTGGACCGTCGTGACGGCAGACCGCAAACCGTCGGCCCACTTCGAGCATACGATAGCGATCACCGAAAGCGGCCATGAGATTTTGACTTTACCATAGAGTTATGATATAATTAGCGTTTGGTGCTTCCATAAAGGGGCAGCAATTATCAGAGTAAGAATAGGGCGTCAGGCTCACGCACATTGGCAGAGAAAAAAGGCGTAAACAGGGTCGAAGGCAGGGTAACCGAGCCTGCGCCCAACGACACCTGGCGGGTGCAGCTCGATAGCGGGCACATGGTAACGGCTCACCTCTCCGACAAGTTGAGGATAAGCCCCATCCGCATCATCCCAGGCGACCGCGTGGCCCTGGAGCTTTCGCCCTACGACCTGACAAGAGGGCGGATAACAGAGCGTATTAAGCAGATGAAGTGAGGCGCGAAACGTAAAATGTAATGCGTAAAGTAGCGCAAAGCTTCTTACGTTTTACGTTTTACGAGTCGAGGGGAGATTACGGTAATGAAAGTACGAGCATCGGTCAAGCCGCGTTGCGCGAAGTGCAGAGTGATCAAGCGCGCTGGCGTGGTGATGGTTATTTGCAGCGACCCGAAGCATAAGCAGAGGCAAGGATAAGGACAAGCAAAGGGAGCGCATGAGAGTACGTCCCTCTCTTGTCCACGTATAAGGAGGAAATTGTGGCTAGAATCGCCGGAGTAGACATACCACGCGATAAGCGGGTGGAAATTGCCCTCACCTACATATATGGGATAGGCCCCACCAGCGCCAAGCACATAGTCGAAAAGAATAAGATAGACCCCGATACGAGGGTGCGTAACCTCACCGAAGAAGAGGTGAACCACCTGCGCGAGACGATAGACAAGGAATACACCGTCGAGGGCGACCTGCGCCGGTCGGTCAGCATGAACATCAAGCGCCTGGTGGAGATCAAGTGCTATCGCGGCATCAGGCACCAACGAGGCCTGCCGGTACACGGCCAGCGCACTCGCACCAACGCCCGCACCCGCCGAGGCCCTCGCCGCACAGTAGGCATCCGCCGGAAGAAGTAGACTCGTAAAACGTGCTGCGTAAAACGTAAGGGGCTTGTTTCTTACGTATCATGTTTTACACATCACGTATCACGTTTAGGAGACATAATGGCAGAGAAGCAGCAACAGCCGGTATCGGCTAAGAAGGCGAGGGTAGCCAGGTCGCGGCGGCGCGAGCGGAAGATGGTGCCGCGCGGCCAGGCATATGTGCAGTCCACCTTCAACAACACGATAGTGACCCTCACCGACCCGCAGGGCAACGTCCTGTCGTGGGGCAGTGCCGGGGCCACGGGCTTCAAGGGGTCGCGCAAGAGTACGCCTTACGCCGCGCAGATAACCTCTGAGGGTGCGGCCCGGCGCGCTATGGAACACGGTCTGCGCCAGGTAGAGGTGTTCGTGCGGGGTCCCGGCGCTGGCCGCGAGGCCGCCATACGCGCCCTCCAAGCCGCCGGTATCCAGGTGACGTCCATCAGCGATGTCACCCCCACACCCCACAACGGCTGCCGCGCCCCCAAGCGACGGCGAGTTTAATTAATTATGAATTATGAATTGAATGAGCTAATTCATAATTCATAATTCATAATTTACGGAGCAGGGTGGGAGTTTAGCCGCCTGGTCCTCCCCCTGGGTATAAGACGCAAATATAAAGCGGCCAGGGCGCCGGCCGAGAGTTCCGCGGCAATGTTGCTCTCGAACGTCTTCCCGGGTAGAAGCACGTAAAACATGCGTAAAGCAGATGTAAAGAGTCAGGTGGCTGGAAGCTGAAAAGCTGATACCTGACAGCTGATAACTAAGGAGAACAAATGGCAAGGTACACAGGACCAGTTTGCAAGCTGTGTCGCCGGGAGGGGATGAAGCTCTTCCTGAAAGGCGACAAGTGCTTCACGCCAAAATGCACAATCGAACGGCGACCTCAGCCGCCCGGCCCGCACTCGCAGCGCCGCAACCGCAAGGTGTCTGATTACGGTCTACAACTTCGGGAGAAGCAGAAGGCCCGCCGCATATACGGTGTGCTTGAGCGGCAGTTCCGCCGCCACTTTGAAGCCGCGGAAAAAAGACCGGGCGTTACCGGCGAGAACCTGTTGCAGGTCCTCGAAATGCGCCTGGACAACGTAGTATATCGGCTCGGCCTGGCCGACTCTCGCGCCCAGGCACGCCAATTGGTGCGTCACGGTCACATCATGATGAATGGTCACAAGACCGACATCCCCTCCTACATGTGCAAGCCCAGCGACGAGATTCGCGTAATGGATACGTCCAAAACTAGCGAATACTTCCAGACTCTTCAGCCCCAACTTGCGCGCAAGCAAATAGCCGACTGGATGGAGCTAAACGCCAACACCATGACAGGCCGCGTCATGCGCGTGCCCGGACGCGATGAGCTAGGCCTCGACCTGAATGAACAGCTAATCGTAGAGTTTTACAGCAGATAGAAACGTAATGCGTAAAACGTGAAACGTTAGGAAGCTCTCTTCCTTACGCATTACGTTTTACGTTTTACGAGTCAAGGAGATAACCTTTGAGCAACGGATCAATGGACGGTATGCCCAATGTGGTGGCAGTGGCGACCGCTTCCAACTATGGCCGGTTTGCAGTCGGCCCGTTGGAGGTGGGGATCGGTGTCACGCTGGGCAACGCTTTGCGCCGCATTTTGCTCTCATCGCTGCCCGGCTCTGCGATCACCAGTGTGCGTATCCAGAACGTCTTCCACGAGTTCTCGTGCATACCGAATGTGCAGGAGGACGTGACGGGCATCGTGATGAACATCAAGAACATACGCCTCCGCTCTTACAGCGAAAGGTCGGTCCGCTTGCAGCTTAACAAGTACGGCGCAGGCGAGGTCCGCGCTGGCGACATCGAACTGCCCGCCAATGTTGAGCTGGTCAACCCTGGACAGGTGCTGGCTACGCTGGATGGGCCGGACGCGCACCTTGAGATGGAATTGACCGTCGAGCGTGGCAGGGGCTACGTGTCGTTCGAGGCCAGGGAAGGTCTGCAGATAGGCACAATCCCGGTGGACGCTGTCTTTTCGCCCATCCCCAAGGTCAACTACCTGGTACAGCCCGCGGGCGAGGAGTTGTTGGTCGTCCCTTCGGAGGATAGCAATAAGCAACCGCTTACCCCCACCGACCTTGAAGGGCGCGAGCAACTTGTCATCGAGATATGGACCGACGGCACGATTGACCCAGGCGAGGCGTTGAGCATAGCGGCCCAGTACCTGGCGCAGCACTCGTCGCTTATATCCAACTTCAATCGCACCGTCGCCCCGGTTCTGGGGCGTGACCTGCTGACCGCAGCCATACCGCCCCACCTGTTTGATATGTCTATCGAAGACCTCGGTCTCTCGATGCGTACCTACAACTGCCTCAAGAGGAGCGGCATCATGAAGGTGGGCCAGGTGCTGCGGATGGACCGCAAGGAATTGTTGGGCCTTCGCAACTTCGGCGAGAAGTCGTTCGATGAGCTGCTAGAGTCCCTATCTTCCCGCGATCTCATCCCGCCGGGCACGCCGTTGGCCGAACCTGCCGAGGAACAAGATGAGGACCAGGAGGCCGCGGATGCCGAGGCGAGGCTGGATAGCGCGGAGATCGGCTACCCTGATTACGACACAGAGGAGCCGGAACCCGACGCCTTCGTGCTTGAGCCGGTGATGGGCCCATCACCGGAGGACGTTGTGGTTGCCAATCTTGCGGGCGAAAGCCAGGGGAGCGCAGAGATGGCCGCGGGTATCTACCTGGACGGCGAACCGGCCTCCGGCGAGGTAGACCTGTCAACCGAAACGCCGCCCACGGCAGGCGTCCACAGCAAGCAACCCGAAGACGTAATAGCCGCAACCGAGGAGCTAGCCGAGGTCGAAGAGGCCACAGCGGCCAAGAGCAAATCACGCAAAAAGAAGTGACGAGTTGTGGGGTTTGTGGGGGGGGGGGGGGGGGGGGGTGTGGGGGGGGGCGCCCTCCGCGACCCACCCAAGCCGCCTGGA
>JBBSGN010000223.1:0-5464 GCA_038254085.1 Chloroflexia bacterium
GTTGGACCCGGTCTATATGGCCACTATGCTAGGGCACATCTACGAAAGTATCCCTGACAAGGCTGTCGCCGATCCAAACACTCGCCTGCACCCTATATGGATAACTGGCGAGCCTTGGGCCACGGGCGGCGAATCTGGATCAAGCGCACAGGGTTGTGCAATCCAAGCTGAAGGGAGCACTGGCGGATAATGGGTTGCTTCCGCCGTGCTCAGTGGTGTAAGCCGAATGCCCCTAACTGATAACTTTTCTGCACAGCAAAGCGCCTGACCGTTACGGTTGGGCTTTCCCCTCATGTGAACGTCAGTCTCATCAACAGATTTCAAGTAACGAGGCTTAGTTCCTTGCTTATTGCTACAGTTCATATTTTATGTGTTCGCATACAGTGGACTGCTGTTGCTTTATGGATCTGTCTTCGAGGTTCCGTTATACTCTTCTCTTGCGTTGGCACGCGAGAAGCTGGCATATCGAGCGCTGCGGCTGGCGATCTGATCCCCTCCTATGGTGAAGTGCTGCAAGGGGTGGCCTATGTGAACGAATCGGCCATCACCGGAGAGTCGGCCCCGGTTATTAAGGAGCCGGGCACGGACATTTCGCCGAGCGTAACGGTCGGCACTATGATCATCACCGACTCACTCGTCATTCGCATCACCGCCTATCCTGGGCAGACCTTCATAGACAGGATGATCGCTCTTGTCGAGGGCGCGGCCCGCCAGAAGACGCCCAACGAGATCGCGCTGAACATCCTGCTTGGGAAGTGTCAGAATTCGGGGCAAGGTTTGAGTATGATGTTATTCATCGGTTATCCTTAGCGAGACACAAACCCCCTCATCAAGGAGTTCTGATGAATTGTCCCCACTGTGGCTCTACAACAACTACCCAGTTGACCGCCAAAACCTCTCTTGGCTACCCCACTTTCCGATGCTCTGCGTGCGGACGCAAGTTCAACGAGCGTACTTGCACCGTGTACAACAATCTCCAGTTCCCGACTGATGTCGTCATGCTGGTTGTCTTATGGCGAATACGCTATAAGGGTTACACAGCCTTCGGGATCTTGCAGAAATGTTCTTGGTGCGCGGCTTCGAGTTTACTCATGAAACAGTTAGGGATTGGGAAGCTCGCTTCGCCCCACTCATCACAGAGCAACTCCGCTCCAGACGACGGGGCAAGGCAGGGCGTTCCTGGTACGTGGACGAGACTTACTTGCGTGTGAGTGGCAAATGGTGCTATCTCTATCGCGCCATAGATAAAGATGGCAAGCTGGTGGACTCCATGCTGTCAAAGAGGCGAGACATCGTTGCAGCGAAGCGGTTCTTCAAACAGGCTAAGGAAGTGGTGGGCCATGCACCCGAGCGAGTGACCACCGATGGGCATATTGCCTACCCTCGTGCCATACACAGGATACTGGGTCGCAAGGTCGTGCACCGGACCAACAAGTATCTCAACAACCGAATGGAACAAGATCACCGAGGCATTAAGCAGCGATATTATCCTATGCGTGGATTTGGGAGTTTCGAGGGAGCATCACGGTTCTGCAGTGCGTTCGATGAACAGAGAGATTATTTCCGGTATAGCACCAGACCGAAAGAAAAGGTACCCTTATCTGACCAGCGTCTTATGTTCCGGCAGAGATTTGGAGCCCTGCAATATCTGCTGATGGCGGCATAACGGCAGACAATGATCTTGGCTGAAGCCTGATTGAGGTGTCTAGGCTTCACAGGGAGATTGTGTGACGTCAGTTCTGACACTGCCTCCTTGATGAAGCCGAAGGGCCAGGACAGCGCCAAAGCTGAGAGGATAGCGTTACCAAATTGGATACATTACGACATAATATGCAAGAGATGGTACATCGGCAACCGTAAGCAACTGAGGGATCATGAATCAGAGGATCGTTGCCAGTTGGGCGTTACATACCGCGAAACAGATGCCTGTAGTGTGCGGGAATCCCATCCGGCCTCGCAATGGCCTCCACGAGTCGATGGATAAGTACGTCTCCCCGCATAGCCAGCCGCCAGCCGGCACGGTCCGTGCTGTGCCTCACCGCATGTTCTACTTCCTACTCGCACACTTCTTCTCCTGTCTGCTCGATCTCATTCCCAGGGCCAACCGTTCCGACCACCAAAAGGATCTTGAAATCCTGCTCCTCCGTCAGCAATTGCTCATCCTGCAACGCCACCATCCCAAGCCGCCGCACATCTCGCGCTGGGAGAAACTTGGTTTGGCGATTCTTGCTGCTAAATTGACTGGCCTCGGTCGTGGTGCCAAGACCAAATTGAACCAGGTGCTGCTGCTGTTCAAGCCTGACACCGTGCTGAAATGGCACCGCGATCGGGTGCGCCGCAAGTGGACCTTCAGGCAGCAACGAGCTGGCGGTAGACCAGCCACTTGCCCTGAACTTCAAGTGCTACTACTGCGACTTGCCCAAGAGAATCCGACCTGGGGCTACAGCAAGTTGCACGGTGAGTTGCTCAAGCTGGGCTACGATATTGGACGCTCTACAGTCAGAGACATCCTCAAACGCCAGCACATAGCACCTGCACCGCAGCGTGCCAAGAATTGTGGTAATTGGAGTAGCTTGCTGAGCCATTATGGGAAACAGCTTATGGCGTGTGATTTCTTCACCGTTGAAACTGTCTGGCTCAAGACACTCCATGCGTTGTTCTTCATCGAACTCGGCAGTCGGCGCGTCCATTTCGCTGGCTGCACTGCACATCCAACAGCAGAGTGGGTCACTCAGCAAGCACGGCATCTGACTTGGAGGCTACAAGATGAGCAGTTGTCCATGCGGTTTCTGATTCGGGACCGCGATGCCAAGTTCACGGCGAAGTTCGATGCCGTGTTTGTGGCTGAAGGCATCGAGATATTGAGAACGCCCTACAGAACCCCCACAGCAAATGCCTTCGCCGAACGCTGGGTGAGGTCAGTACGCGAAGAATGCTTGGACAAGCTACTGATCGTGAATGAAGCTCATTTGCATCGGGTACTGAGGGAGTATGTCAGATACTTCAACCAGGCACGGCCGCACCAAGGGATCGAACAGCGCTGCCCGATACGGATCGAGCGTGGTCGCCGACACGGTGCAGTGGAACGCCGGGATGTGTTGGGCGGTATCATCCATGACTATGATCGCGCTGCTGCGTGAGGGCTATTGGCAGCGCAGATGCTTATCCGCACATTACAGGTAGTTGTTGAGGACGAGCAGTGTGGGCAGGTCATGGGTAATCCTTGGTGAGATACTTCGATCTCGATAAGGATACTCGATGAATACCATCAATGCCAGCCGTGTACTGAGTCCTGACACTTCCCGTGGTTCAGAGGCTGCGAGAGGGTTAGGAGGGTCTCCTGTGTCCTCTGCTTTGTCTGCTTCGTGTGAGGCCTCATTGCTCGATAGTCTTGCGTACGTACCACTTCCGCTCGGCGGGGTCTTTCACCGTGTCGAGGAGATAGACGTTGTGGCGTCAGGGTATTCGTCCAACAGCTTGTTGGACAGATAGCTCGTCCGGGTACGCTTCGGCGAAGGACCGAATGTAATGCAGGTTCGACCTCGAAAGCCGGCGCATGCTGGGAATTCCCGGGGCAGGTCGGCGGCAAGGCGCTCAACGACCTTGCAGCCCCAACCCTCCGCGCGCCTGGAACAGCTTTGGGTGTATAATGAAGTCAAGGAGGTGTCCCTTGTCTTCTCCTGACAGGCTGCTCCTTCACAATCTACCTCGGCAGCTAACCAGCTTCGTAGGCCGGGAGCGCGAAATAGCAGAGGTTAAGAGACTCCTCGACGCTACCCGCGTGCTCACCCTTACCGGCATGGGTGGATGCGGAAAGACTCGCCTCTCATTAGAGGTGGCTGCTTCATTGATGCAAGAGAAGCAGTACCCCGATGGGGTCTGGTTCGTGGACCTATCCCCCCTGGCAGACCCGATGCTGGTTCCTCAAGCGCTGGCATCTGCGCTCTCCATAAGCGAGCAGCCAGGACGCACCCTCACAGCCACCCTGCTGGACCATCTGCGGCCACGTCACGTACTACTGGTAGTTGATAATTGCGAGCACCTGCTGGCCGCCAGCAAAGCCATGGCCGGCACATTGCTGAGCTACTGTCCCGACCTCAAGATCCTCGCTACCAGCAGGCAAGTCCTGGGAGTAAGTGGCGAAACGACGTGGCGCACACCCCCTCTCACCCTGCCCGATCCTGCCCAGCAACAGCAGCTCTCTCCGGAAAGCGTAGAGCAATACGAAGCTATGCAGCTCTTCGTAGAGCGGGCGCGCTTCAGGCGACCTGATTTCCAGGCAACCCACGAAAATATACGGCACATCACGCAGATATGTTACCGCCTCGACGGCATCCCGCTTGCGTTAGAGCTGGCGGCTGCTAGGGTGAGCGTACTGTCAGTGGAGCAGATCGCCACCCGGCTGGACCACACTTTCCGCCTATTGATCGGCGGCAACGCCACTGCCCAGCCCAGGCAGCAGACTCTGCTGGCCCTGCTAGACTGGAGCTACGATTTGCTTGCGGAGCGCGAGCAGAAGCTGCTGCGCTCTCTCTCCGTCTTTGCGGGCGGCTGCGACCTGGATGCTGTGGCGGCGGTTTGGGCTGCGGAGACGGACGAGTTTGAGGTAATAGAGCTCCTCTCCCAGCTGGTGGACAAGTCGCTGGCCATGATGGAAGAGCGTGGCGGACAGGTGCGTTACCGCCTGTTGGAGACGATCAGGCGGTATGCAGAAGAGAAGCTGGCGGTCTGTAACGAAGTGGGCGGGGTACGGAACCGGCATTTCCATTGGTATCTAGGTTTAGCCGAGCGCGCCGAGAGTGAGATCCAAAGCCCCATCCAGGCAGAGTGGCTGAACCGCCTGGATATGGAGCACGATAACTTGCGCGTCGCTTTAGGTTGGGCACTAGACGGCATGGAGGAAGAGAAGGCGGAGAAGGGGTTGCGAATGTCGGGAGCGCTGTGGCAGTTTTGGGACAGGCATGGCTACTGGAGCGAAGGACGCGAGACGTTAGCATCGGCGCTGACGCTGGCAGGGCCCGCAGCAACGCCTGTAAGAGCCAAAGCCCTGAATGGGGCGGGCGCGCTAGCCCGAAACCAGGGCGATTATGAGCAGGCCCTCAAGTTTCACGAGGCGGCCCTTGATATATTCCAACAACTAGGAGACCGAAAGGGAGTGGCGGGGGCATACTCGGGCCTGGGGATAGTGGCTACCGATCGACGCGATTTCGCCGGGGCCGGACTGTTCTACGAGAGGAGCCTGGCTCTATACAGGCAGTTAGATGACATGTCTAACGTCGTCAGATTGCTCAACAACTGGGGGCATACATTAGTGGCGGGCGGTGATTATGTACGCGCACGCTCTCTGTTTGAAGAAGGGTTGATCATCAGCAGGCAGTTAGGAAACAAGCGGTTCAGCGCCGCCCTGCTCAACAACCTTGGGGAAGCCGCCCGCATTCAAGGAGACTTCGGTAGTGCAAAATCA
>JBBSGN010000224.1:0-5462 GCA_038254085.1 Chloroflexia bacterium
GGCTGCCTGCTCCATCTCGGTAGTCGGCCTCGTGCGCGCCCTCCCGGCTGAACCGCGCAATGCGCCCGCCCGCCGTATCCGCCACGTAAATCTTGTCGTCAGGCCCCCACGCTATACCCCTGGGGTGGGTCAGGCCCAGCTTCTCTCGCGGCAAGTGGCCCGTCGGCTGCGCGTCCTCGTTGAACAGTCTTATATCCCCGTTTTCAGCGTCCAGCACCGCAATCGTCCCATCGGCGGCTACCGCCAGGTCGCTGATCTCGTTGAAGGCGTCGGCTCCGCTACCGCTCCACGATGCCGTCTGCCGCCCGTCCGGCCCGTAGATAAGCAGCCTGTGGTGGCCGCTGTCTCCCACGGCCACCCGCCCGTCCGGCAGCACCCCCAAGCCCAAGGGGTTCTTCCAATTGTCGCCCCCCGCAATCGTCTCGGCCACCTGCACGCTCACCCCGCTCACCTCGCCGAATATCGAGCCGTCGGGGCTGGGGGCACCCGGCCTCTCAGACGCGGGCCACGCTCCACCCTCGGCGGGCGTAAGTGCCGTCGGCGGCAATAGCTGTCGCTCGCCGCCGGGCGGCTGCCAATAAAGCTCGAACTGGGCGTTCTCCTGCTTGGCCGCGAACCGCACTTCGAGGGGGTGTCTGCCCGCCTTCAGCGTCACTGTGGCCGGGAAAGGCGGCAATTTAGAGCCGACATCCCGCGCCCCCTCGATCTCGCCGTCCACCCAAAGGCTCATCCGCCCGTTGCCCACCGCGTCGAGCACGTAATCGCCGTCTGCGGGCGCGTTCAACGTCCCCTTCCACACCCCAAATATCAGCGGACCTGCACCCAGCGCCCCGTTTATGCTGCGCCATGCCAGCAGGCCGTCTCGCCGCGCCAGTTTCGGAGGCATTCCGTTCGCAGGTATTTGCGGGGCTGTGAACCAGGCGTCGTCCCTGGCAACCGCGTACGACTCCGCCATTAGAGTGCCTTGCGGGCCGCTCCAGAGGAACTGCCGCCCAACCGGCGCTAACTCCCCGTTATCCGCGCCCCATTGCAACTCTACCTGCCCCAACGCGCTTTCCAGCACGCCGCCCAGCCTCACCTCATGCACGCCCTTCGCAAGCACCACATGCGCCTCGGTTCCCGCCGTGCTGCCCACTGTTGCCGTAATCAGCTTGCGCCCGTCAATCTCAAGCGATCCGCCCTTCGGCGCATTCAGGCTCAACCTGTACGCGCCATAGGCAGGCGCAACCAGCCCGCCCAACCACTCGGCGGTGGTCGGGTACGTTATCCAGGACGGCGGCGTAATCGCCTCCCCATCAGCCGGCCCAAACGTTCCCAGCCGAGCCTCTGGCCGCTCGAAAAGCGGGCCACCGGCGGGTCCATACCGAGCCATCACTTGTCTCTGCTCGTCAACCTGCTGCCCACTTACTCGGTATGCTGTGAAGAGGGGCGTGCCGTCCGGGCCGTTCGTCTGTGTCTTGCTGCCGCCCGGGTAATACGCCTCTACCGCGGATACGTACTCTCTGGTCGGGTCGCCAATCAGGAAGTTGACGTTCTTGCCCCTGTTAGACACTACCTGCAATTCATCGCTCAGGTTGCCCAGATCGTTCTGAGGCATATCCTTCGCCAGGAAAAGCAAGGGGCTGGAGTCGCCAAACATGACCGGCAACTCCGAGGCGTATACCACGTCGTGTCGTGGGTCCAGTTTCTCGATATACCGCCCAGCAAGGGTGTACTGGACGTAGTGCTGCCGCGGCGTGTACGCCCCAAAGTAAAACTGCACCGTCTGTGACGCCAAAGCCACCACCAGCGCCGCCAACCCCACGTTCGTTACCCACCGCAGCGCCCGCGCCCGCCGGGGCCACGCCAACCGCTTGCGCGGCATACGCAATGCCACCCCGCTCGCCACCCGGTCCAGATACAGCACCGGTATCAACCCCAGCGTGGGAACCATCCCCACCACCCTCTGCAAAGTGGGCGTATCGTTGGTCAGCGCGGCCCCTGCCAACCCGGCCACGAGCCACCCGGCCAGCACACCGTACCGTGCGTCGCCCACCCGCCATATCATGTAGGCCGTGCCCAGCACCCACAACGCCGCCCAGGGCACCGGCAAAATAGGCTCTCCGGTCGGGTAGAACGGCCCCTTCTCCTGCCCCACATCGAGCGCGCTATAGGTCAGGCCGAACTGTGAAGCCACGATCACCCCCCAGTTGTCGCTGCCGTACTGCTTGACTAGCGCGTCGTGGTTCGGCGGTGAAAAGATCGCCACCCCCTGCGACCGCTCGGTGAGCGCGCCCGGCTTCTGGGTCAATATGAACAGCCCGTTCGGCAGGAAAGTCAGCCCCGCCGCCAGCGCCAACAACACAAACCCCAGCGCGTACCGCTTTATCCCCGCCATCCTCCAGCGCACCAGCAAATAAACGGCAATCAGCGCCAAACACACCGGCAGCAGCTTGCCCGGCGCATACCCGTACAGCGTGAATCCCCCCGCCAACCCGCTCAACACGAAATCAAGGGGCCGCCGCGTCTTAAGCCCCTTGTACAAATAGTAGAAACACACCACCCACGTAAAGAGCGTGATCGTGCTTTCGCCCGCCGTCCGGCTAAACTGTATGGCGAAATCCGACCCAGCCACCAATGCCCCCGCCACCAGCCCCACGCGAGGCGACCACGCCACCCTCCCACCCCGATAGGTGTACCAAACCGATCCTATCCCCGCGATAGCGTGTATTACCCGCGCCCCCAGCAGGTTGTCCCCAAACAGCTTGAACGACTGCGCTTCTAACCAGAAATAGAGGCTGGGCACGCCCCACCACCCCGTCCCAAAAAAGATGAATTGCCCGTGATTGAACAGTCCGCTCGTGTTAATGGCGCGCGCGTCCAGCGCGCGCCCCGACTCGTCAATGTACGGCCCCGCCGGTATGCTATCCAGGTTCCACACCCGCAGCAGCACCGCAGCCAGCATGACCACGCCCACCGCCGCCCACTCGGCCCGGCTCACCGGCGGCTCATCGGCAGGCTCGGCGGGGTCGTGCGTCAACAATGTCCTTCCGCGCGGCCAGGGCCTCACCCCCGCAAACGTCAACACCAATGCCGCCAGTATCGCCGCCCACACCCAGGGCGCAAGGGGACTGCTGAAATCCTGACTCAGCAAGAAGTACATCCATACGGCCAGCCCGCCTACGACCGCCAGCCCCACCGCCGTCCCTAGCCATCCGGCCCGCGCTCGCACCTCCGTGTAGCGGTTAGCCAGCCACCGCGCCCGCATCGCAGGCGTGAGCTTCACCTGTGCTTTGCCCACACCCAACCGGGTATCCGCCTTAGCAGACAGCGAGGCTGTAGCGCGCTTCGCCCGCACCGGCAATGAAGACGCAGCAGGCACAGCCACCGAGTCAACCTGCGCCCCGACAGCAGCACGCGACCGCCGCAGCCGAACGCCATCGCTAACCCACGCCACCAGCCCTACCAGCAGCGCGGCCACCTGCACCAGATGCGCGCCCCACTCGGCCCCCGTATTGCTCGCGCCCGCCGAAGCCTGTGCCCCGCCCACAGCGGGCAGCGCCCTCATCAATTGCTCGCCGCTCACCGCCAGCGCGACAGCCGCCATGCCCACAATAAGCGCCCTATGCCGCCACAACGCCCCAACCGCGGCCAGCCCGCGCCCCACTGCATCGGCAGACGCGGGAGCATAAGGCACGCTAGATTGTAATTGCTCGGGCTTTTCCACTTTATCGGCTATAATATCGGCGAGACTATAACAATAGGAAACAATAGGAAACAATAGGAAACAATGAGCCTGGACACAAAATTGTAGCACACCATAATGCCCGGTTGCAAACGGATGCCCGTAGTAGCCGGTAGCCGGTAGCCGGTAGTCGGTAGGCACGTTTCACATATTGCCCATCGCAATTCATAATTCATAATTGAACCCCTCCCCCAACCGCAACCCCGCCCTGGCCGCTGCCCTGGCCGCCGTCTTCTGCGCCCTGGCCTCCATCTTCCAACTCTATATCGGCGCGTCCGCCGGCGGCATCCCACCCGAATTCGTCCTCTTCGCCACCCTCTCCCTCGTCTTCACCGCCCTCTGGTACGCGCGGCGTGGGCCGGGTGGTCGGTAGCCGGTAGTCGGCAATCCGTCTTTTACCGACTACCGACTACCGAGTACTCGCTCCATCTGTTATAATCAACCACAAACTCTACAAAAGGGAGCAAGCCAAAATTGAACGTAACCCGCGAAGATTTGCCGGGCCGCCAGGTCGCCCTTACCATTGACCTCGACGCCGATACTATCAATACCGCCCTTGACCACGCTTACCGCCAGATGGTCAACCAGGTAGACATCCCAGGCTTCCGCCGGGGCAGGGCGCCCCGCTACATGCTGGAGCGCTACGTAGGCACAGAGATGCTCACCGAGCGCGCTGTCAAAAACATCTTGCCGCAGGCTCTCCAGGACGCCATCGCCGGCCAGAACATTGAAGCCCTCGACGTTGGCGAGGTCGAAATCGTCAACATGGACCCCGTGCAGGTCAAAGTGGTCATAGTCCAACCGCCCAAGATCGAGCTAGGCGACTACGGCGCTATCCGCGTGGAAAAAGAGCCGGTCGAAGTCACCCCCGAACAAATAGACCAGGTGATGACCGAACTGCGCCGCGAAGGCGCCCCCTGGAACGAGCCTGCGGAGCCTCGCCCCGCCCGCGAAGGCGACATGGTCTACCTCAACCTCGAAGGCTTCACCAACGAAGGCCCACTCGAAGAGGCCCAGCGCGAGAACTTCCCCACCATCGTCGGCATGGAGCGCGGCGGCGGCGTGCCCGAAATAATCAACAAAGCCCTCGAAGGCATGTCCGTCGGTGGAGAAAAAGACCTCACCGACACCCTCCCCGAAGACTACCCCATCGAGTCGTTGCGTGGCCGCGACGTCACCTACCATCTCACCCTCAACTCTCTCAAAGAGCAGGAGCTACCCGAGCTAAACGACGAGTTCGCCAAGACGGTCGGCTTCGACGCCGTTGACGCCCTTCGCGAGGCCGTCGAGCGCAACCTGCGCCGGCGCGCCGAAGAGCTTGCCGAGTCGAAGCAGCTAAACAGCGCCATCGAGCAACTTGTGCAGGGTTCCACCGCCGAGGTGCCCGACGTGCTAGTGAACGAAGAGCTTGACGCCATGCTCAAGCGCCTCGAAAGCAGGCTCAAGGAGCAGCGCATCAACCTGCGCCAGTACTTCACCTTCAACGGCGTCACCGAGAACGAATGGCGCGAAGCCAACCGCGAACGCGCCCGCGAGCGCGTCGTCAACAGCCAGGTTCTCCAGGAGTTCGCCCGCCGCGAAGGCATCGAGGTCGAAGAGAACGAGGTAGACAACGAAATCCAGACCATGCTCGACCGCTTCGAGGGGCAGGAGAAAGAGCAGGCCCAGTCGGTCCTAACCCGCGACGAAGCCCGCCACGACCTCGAAGATCGCCTGTACCAGCGCAAAGTCCTGGACC
>JBBSGN010000225.1:0-5461 GCA_038254085.1 Chloroflexia bacterium
AGACCCAGAAGCCGGACCGGAGGTCTGGTTAGCTGCGCCTGCGCCAATAAAGCTGACCTAAACCGCCGGACTTCAGAAGCCCGGCGGTTTTTGTTTGTACTTCTTATAGAGGAAGAACTATGGACATAAACCTTCTGCTCAAAGGCATCATGCTTGGCCTCTCGATAGCGGCTCCTGTGGGGCCGATTGGCGTGCTGTGTATACGGCGCACGCTGGCCGAGGGGCGGCTGGTCGGCTTCGTTTCGGGCCTGGGCGCGGCCACCGCCGACGCCTTGTATGGGTCGGTGGCCGCTTTCGGGCTGGTCTTTGTGGCAAACACACTCGTCAGCCAGCAAGGGTGGCTGCGACTTATCGGTGGCGTCTTCCTCTGCTATCTGGGAGTGAGAACCTTCCTGGCGCGGCCCGTTGAGGATACAGCGCCGTCCAGGGCGGGCGGGTTGCTCGGCGCTTACGTCTCGACGCTCTTCCTCACCCTGACCAACCCGCTGACCATTCTCTCCTTCGCGGCGGTGTTCGCGGGGCTGGGGCTGGCGAGCGGCGCGGGGAACTATGTCTCTTCGGGTGTACTGGTACTGGGCGTGTTCACCGGCTCCGCCCTCTGGTGGCTGCTGTTAAGCAGTGGCGTGGGCCTGTTTCGGGCGCGGTTGGGCACGCAGGCGCTCCGTTGGGTGAACAGGGTTTCGGGTATAATTATCCTAGCGTTTGGTCTGACGGCGTTGTTGAGCCTGCGCGCCTCTTAAATGGCTCAAAGCTTGCTGAACCCTATCACATCAGGAGGAGCCACATAAATGCCCAACAGACTGGCTGGCGAGACCAGCCCTTACCTGCTTCAGCACGCCCATAACCCCGTGGACTGGTATCCCTGGGGGCCGGAGGCGTTGCAGAAGGCCAAAGACGAGGACAAGCCGATACTCCTCAGCATCGGCTATTCGGCCTGCCACTGGTGCCACGTCATGGAGCGCGAGTCGTTCGAGAACCCCCAGATCGCCGCGCTTATGAACGACCGCTTCGTTAGCATCAAAGTAGACCGCGAGGAGCGGCCCGACCTCGACTCGGTCTACATGGAGGCGGTGCAGGCGATGACTGGGCACGGCGGCTGGCCGATGACCGTGTTCCTCACGCCCGACGGCGTGCCCTTCTTTGGCGGCACCTACTTCCCATCGGAGGAAGGCCGGGGCATGATGAGCTTCCCCCGCGTGCTGAACGCCGTATCGCAGGCGTATAAAGAGCAGCACGACAAGGTGCAGCAGAGCGCCGTCGAGATGCGCCGCTTCCTGGCGACCAGCGCCGAGATACAGCCCACCAGCGCCGAGCCGAACGTCTCGATACTCGATACAGCCGCCCGCAACATGCTCTCGCAGTTCGACCGGGTGAACGGCGGCACGCACGGCGCGCCCAAGTTCCCCCAGCCGATGAACCTGGAGTTCATGCTGTGCTCCTATAAGCGCACCGGCGACCTCGATTTCCTGTCGGTGGTCGAGCTAACCCTCCAAAAGATGGCAAACGGAGGCATCTATGATCACCTGGGCGGCGGCTTTCACCGCTACTCGGTGGACGACGTGTGGCTGGTGCCGCACTTCGAGAAGATGCTGTACGATAACGCTCTATTGGCGCGGGTCTACCTGTCGGCCTACCAGGCAACGGGCAACCCTTTCTACCGCCGCATAGCCGAGGAGACCCTTGACTACATCACCCGCGAGATGACCTCACCCGAAGGAGGCTTCTACTCGGCGCAGGACGCGGACAGCGAAGGGGTCGAGGGCAAGTTTTACGTCTGGACGCCCGAAGAGATAATAGCGGTGCTGGGCATGAGCGAAGCGGGGGCAGACGGCAAGCTATTCAACCTGCTGTACGACGTAACCAAACAGGGCAACTTCGAGAGAGAGAACATCCTGCACCTGGCCCGGCCCATCGAGACGCTAGCGGCGGCCACCGGCATACCCGATGCCCGCCTGGAAGAAGTGGCGCGAGAGGGCCGAGAGAAGCTGTACGAAGCGCGTAAAAAGCGCGTGCCGCCCGGCCTCGACGACAAGGTGCTGGTCGCCTGGAACGGGCTGGCGATGCGGGCCTTCGCCGAAGCAGCCAGCATTCTGGACCGCGAGGACTACCGGCAGACGGCCATAAACAACGCCGACTTCATTATGTCCAGGCTGGTGCAGCCGTCCGAGGGCGAGCACACCGAGGAAATAAGGCTATACCGCACCTATAAGCAAATCGAATCGGGCGAAGGGAAGGCGCACGTCGAGGGGTTCGCCGAGGACTATGCCACCTACGCCGACGCGCTTGTATCGCTGTATGAGGCCACCTTCGACCCACAACGGATAGAGCAGGCGCGCGGGCTGGTCGCCATGCTGCTAGGGCACTTTTGGGACGAGCAGAACGGCAGCTTCTTCTCGACAGCCGACTTCCACGAGAGCCTGGTGGCGCGGCCAAAGGAGCTATTCGACAATGCCGTGCCCTCCGGCAACTCGGAGGCAGCCGAAGCCTTGCTACGTCTCTACCTGCTGACCACCGAGCCGGATTACGAGCGGTACGCGCTCGAAACAATACGCCCGCTGCTCGATGTGATGCAGAAAGCCCCAACCGCGTTCGGGCGGATGCTGTCTGCCCTCGACCTCTATCTCGGTTCGCCCGCCGAAATAGTCTTGATAGGGCAGCTAGAAGCGGGCGATATGACCGAAATGCTGTACGTTGTATGGGGGCCGTACCTCCCTAACAAGGTGGTGGCTGCGTCTCTGCCGGACGACGAGGTATCCGCCCGCATCGTGCCATTGCTGGCTGGCCGCCCGCAGATAGACGGCCGCGCCACCGCTTACGTCTGTCGCAACTACGTCTGCCAGACCCCCACCACCGACCCGGCAGAGGTAGCGCGGCTGCTCGTAGAGAAGTAGTTATTCTATCAGGTGAGCTAATCGCTGATAGGCGGGCCGTACCGCTGATTGTAGAGTTGCGTGCCAAGCTGGCCCAGCTGCACCTCGAAGGGCGTGCCCGCTTTGTCGGGGTGTAGCTCGAAGCGGTTGCGCTCGAAATACTGCACCTTGTATTCCTTGCCGTCGAGGGGGTTCTTCTCGGTTAGCTCCTAGGTGATGGGGTAGCCGAAGAGGGCCAGCCCGCCGTTGCTGTTCCAGAAGTCGAGGAACGGGCCGGACACGTTGTGCCCCGTCTCTTTGAAGAATTGCGCTCCTGGGATGGGCGCTGCGGGCGGCTCGGCCTTCTGTAGCAGCGCGCTCAACCTGCCCAGTATCACCTGGTCAGCGGTTGCCGGGTGAAGCTCGAAGCGCGCCCGTTCGAAATATTGGGCAGTGTACGCCTCATCGGTGCCTTGCGCTTTCTCTTGTATTCGGTCAGAGATCGGATAGCCGAATATCGCCAGCCCGCCGTTGTCCTGCCAGTACTTAAGGAAGGGCTGCGCGACGAAGTGGTCGGTCTCCTTGAAGTAGGCGTTGTTGGCGTCGGGCTTGAGCGCCGAAAAGACCCACTGCGACGAATAGACGCCGCCCTCGCCGCTGTCCATGTCCACACGCACCTGGTGGCTACCCGCGCCTACGAGACGTGCGGAGGCTTTGATGCTGTAGTAATTGTCAAGCCCCTCGACAGGCGCGATCTTAGCTTCTAACTCCTGGCCGTCGAAGACCATGCGGGCGCTCCCCGGCGGTTGCTGGCTCGTGATCCTCACACCGAGGGGCACATTTGTGCTGTCCGCCAGGATGTGGGCGTCCAACTCAGGAATGTAGCGCACAATCTCCAGCGTCCGAGGGATGGGCGATGAGCCGCCCGCGCTTGTGCCCCCACCACCGCCCCTGGTACTGACCCTGAACTGCCATTGCGCGGTGTCGGACGTGCCTGCCTCGGTCTCGGCCTTGATACTGACCGTGTGTATGCCCTGTGGTAAGCCGCCCAGAGACGCGGTAATGGTCTGCGTGAGCGGAGATGCGCCGGATAGTTTACCCTCTAATGGATTGCCGTCTAGCTTGAGGGTGACGGTAGTGATAGGACTGGCGGCCACTACCTGCGCGCTTACCTGGTTGGCCTGGTCGGTGCCGACGATAGAGCCTTTGGTTGGGACCAGGTTACTGAAGCTGATCTGCTCGCCCACGCCCGCACCGGCGTTCTTCAGCTTGACGGGATCAGTATGCAGGGCCAGGTTGCCCAGTATCGCCATCAGGGCAACAATTATGATCGCCGGTAACAGAGCGCCCAGGCTGCGGAAGAAGCCTTGTGGCGATGCCGCCGTTTTGCTGGCCTCCTCCATCCCAAACGCCTGCCCTATATTCTCGAACGCCGACAACCTCGCCAGATTGATGCTGCCGACCAGCCTGCCGTCCTCTACAACGGGTATCGGCGTTTCGCTGTCGGGCGTGCCCTGCCGTTGCTGCACCAGGTCGAGCGCCTCGGTAAGGGGCGCATCGGGCGAGACAGCGCGTACCTGGCTGATTGGTGTGACTAAGGTTCTAACCGGGGTGGTCGGCCAGGTGCCTTGCAGAAGTTGATCCGCCGCCGCTAAAGTAGTGATGCCAACCAGCTTGTGGGCCGCATCAAGCACCGGCAGTGGGAGATCGGGCGGATAGTGAGGGTGCGCCTTGACCATCTCAGCGACCGTCGCGTCAGCCTGTACGATGTCGCCTGCGCGGGCGCTGTCCATGAAGTCGCGGGCGCTCAATTGGGCGAACGCGCCGCGCAGCAGCCCCCTCTGGCGGCCCATAGCTCCCGCTTCCCTCGCGGCCCAACCAATTAGCACGAGGCCCAGGGCTTGCAACCAGGCGTCGCTGGTCAGCCCGCGAAACAGCCCTGCCAGCACCAGGATCAACGAGGCAACCTGCCCTATCGCCCTGGCGCGGGCCAGCCCGCTCTCTCTGTCGCCTGAGAACCACGTGGAGGCCGCACTCAATACCCACCCGCCGTCGAAGGGGATGCCAGGGATGATATTGACGACCCCCGGCGCCACGTTTAGGAAACCGAGCGCCCAGAATGTTGCTTTTAGCCCGCCCTGCATGCCGGTAGTCTGATTTATCAGCGCGGACGCCAACAAGAGGAGCAGGCCCAGCACCAGGTTGAAGACCAGCCCGGCGATAGCCGCCAACTGCCCACGGCCCGGATCAAGCTGTTGCAGCCGGAAAGGGAGCGCCGAGCCGAAGGGATAAAGGCTCAGATTGCGCGTGCCGGTGCGCGCTACCACCGCGTGAACCATCTCGTGGGCAATCACGCTAAACAGGTAGAGGAGCGCGACCGCCGCCATAAGCCAGTAATAAACGCCGCTCCAGCCTGGGAAACTGTCTGGTCCCCAGAGCAGCGCGACCCACCACAGGATCAGCACGCTGGCTATAAGCCACGTGTAATTGAGATATATAGTTAGAGGGCCGAACCGCCCTATCCTTAGAACTCCTAACAAAACCAGGGTAGTGCAGTAAAATATGGAATGGCAAAACCACTACTTACAGGCGAATTGTGGGAGGTGATCGAG
>JBBSGN010000226.1:0-5460 GCA_038254085.1 Chloroflexia bacterium
AAAGAAATGGCAGGTCTGTACCAGGTCGGCCTAGTTACCACATCTTCGTTGCAGATTGACGAGGTGTTGCGTCTAATATACGAACAGGTGAACCGCGTACTGCACCCCGACACCTTCTATATCGCGTTGTACGATGAAGACGTGGGCGAGTTGTGCTACGATATATTCCTTGAGGACGGCGAAATGCTGCCGCCTTTCAAGACCAGGCTCGACAACGTGGGCATATCGGGGTGGGTCATACGCAACCGCAAGCCGGTCTTTATCCGCAACTGGGACACCGAGATCGAGCAATTGCCATTCGAGACAAACCTGGTAGGCGCGCCTACGCAATCCCTTATCAGCGTGCCGCTTATAGCAAAGAACAAGACCGTGGGCGTAATGTCAGTGCAGGCGTTACGGGCGGAAGTCTTCGACCACAACCATCTACGACTGCTCACTTCGATAGCCAGCCAGGCGGCGCTCGCATTGGAGAACGCCAAGCTGCACGCCACAGTGAATGAGCAGGCCCAGCGGGACTCGCTCACGGGCGCTTATAATCACGGTACGCTCATTGACAAGCTGCATAACGCGCTAAGGGGCGCACAGTCCGAGCGGAACACCGTTGCCCTGATAATGCTCGACCTGGACCGCTTCAAGCAGTACAACGATACCTACGGCCACCTGGTTGGCGATGAGGTGTTGCGCTCGACGGTGACGGCTATACAGAACCACATCAAAGGCACCGATTTCGTCGGGCGATGGGGCGGCGAGGAATTCGCCGTCATCCTACCAGGTGTGAACCGCACGCAAGCCAAAACGATTGCCGAGCGAATTCGCAAAACGGTGGAGACCAACGTCATCAAAGACCTCCATAACAGGTCCATACCGTCTCCCACTATTTGCCAGGGGATAGCCACGTATCCGGATGACGCCACCCGCATGGAAGAACTGATAGACAAGGCCGATGCCGCCCTCTTCCGGGCAAAAGAATTGGGCCGCAACCGTATCTCTGAATGGATAGACATGCAAGACGGCCCCCCCGAACCCCTAAGCCTGCGCGCTAGCGGCTGATCAATTATGAATTATGAATTAGAAGAAGCAATTCATAATTCATAATTCCGCGAAGCGGGAAGTAATTCTGGTATAATGTGGTATGATTAACTCCTCTAACGGCCATGCGGCTGATGGTGGCGGCGCGCCGCGCATCGGCAAGGCCGATTTGCACATGCACACCTCGCTGGGCGATGGACTGGCGAGCGTCCAGCAGACATTCGACTTCGTAGAGAACTACACCAACCTCGACATCATCGCTATCACGGACCACGACGACATTCGCGGCGCTATGCAGGCGCTGGAACTGGCCGAGAGGCGTAACTACCGCTTCAAGGTTATCCCTGGCAACGAGATCACCACACGCCACGGCCATTTATTGGCCCTGTTCGTCACGCGCGATTTCCCCATGCTCAAATCGCTGGAAGCGAGCATGGAGGCGATCTACGAGGCGGGAGGCATAGCCATCGCCCCTCACCCTCTCTCCTGGTTGACCACCTCGATCCGCGAGAGACAGTTGCTGGCGACCCACGCGGGACCACACCCCTTTCACGGCATAGAGACCTTCAACCCCTCATACGCGGGCCGGGTGGCGCACAAGCGGGTGAAGGAGTTGAACGAGACGGTACTGAAGCTGCCTGAGTTCGGCGGCTCCGACGCGCACGCCCTCTCGATGATAGGCAAGGGCTATACGCTCTTCCCCGGCTCAACAATAGAGGACCTGATGCAGGCGATGAAGGACCGCACAACGCAGGCGGGCGGGGTCTTTATGAACCTGCGCGATCACGGGGTGATTGCCGCACCCAACTTGTGGAAGAGCATGATCGTCCACCCTTCGTACAAGGTCAAGAGAGCCGTCACCAACCGCCTCAAGAGCAACAGGTAGGCTTACCGTGGCCGGAGACGCCCTTAACATCGGACTGGTGTCGCCCTATGATTATGCAAGCCAGGGTGGCGTGACCGAGCATATAAAGCATCTGTCACAGGAGCTTACCCGGCAGGGGCACCATATCAAGATACTCGCCCCTTTCTCGCAGGACAGGGCCGACATACCGCCAGACGTGTACGCGCTGGGGGCGGTCACACCCATACCGGCTAACGGCTCGGTGGCCCGCATCTCCCTCTCGACCGACCTGGGACGCACGATCAAGGCGATTTTGCGTACCGAGCGCTTCGATGTGATCCACCTGCACGAGCCGCTCATGCCCGCCGTGCCCTGGTTGGTACTACGCTATTCAACCGGGGTCCCCAACGTGGGCACCTTCCACGCGTACGGCGATTACTCGCCCATATACGCGATGGGCCGGCCATTCTTGCGCCGCACCTTCGACCGGCTGCACGGGCGCGTGGCGGTGTCGGCCTCGGCCTTCGAGTTCGTGTCGCAGTACTTCGGCGGCGAATATGAGATTATACCCAACGGGGTAGACGCAGCGCGCTTTGGCGCGGACCTACCGCCTATCGAGTGGATGAAGGATGGGCGACCCACAGTCCTGTTCGTAGGGAGGTTCGAAGAGCCTCGTAAGGGGCTGCGTTGGCTGTTGCAGGCGTTGCCGCTGGTCGAGCCGTATTTCCCCGATTTGCGCCTGGTGGTGGCGGGCAGCGGCGACCCTGAGAGCGCTGCCGAGTGGCTGCCTTTGCGTGATTACTCGCGGCCCCGGGTTGGAGGTACGGAGCGCACCATCTACAGGTCAGCAGGGTCGGCCATGGAGGTGGAGTTTACGGACTTCGTGCCATCGGAGGACTTGCCGCGCTACTACCAGTCGTGCGATGTGTACTGTGCGCCTTCCACCGGCGGCGAGAGTTTTGGCATAGTGCTTTTGGAGGGGATGGCCGCCGGTGTGCCGGTGCTTGCCAGCCGCATCCCGGGCTACGCAGGCGTGATGACCCATGGCCGCGAGGGTTTCCTGGCCGAGCCTAAAAGTCCGGCTGCAATTGCCGCAGGCATTATCCGACTCCTGAGCGACAGCACGCTCCGCCAACAGATGGGCGAGGCAGGCAAGCGCACCGCTCGCCAGTACGACTGGCCCATAGTCGCGGGCCGCCTGCTGGCCTACTACGAGCGAGTAATGGCCCTCTACACGCCTTATAAACCACGCAAACGCCGTATGTCAATCCGCGAAGGGCTTGGCCTCGGCCAGTCGTAAATTATGAATAGAAACAGCTAATTCATAATTCGTAATTCGTAATTCATAATTCCGCGAAGCGGGAGAAGGGGTCTCTTTGCTTACACAACTACTGCAAGGCTGGGCGCGGGGCATGGCCCGACGGGCAGCGCAGGTATTTGTCAAGACGCCCATCACGCCAAACATGCTGACCCTGTTCGGGTTCGTGCTGAACGTGGCGGTGGCCGTGTTTCTCGCTACCGGGCACCTGGTGGCAGGTGGGGTGATGATGATAGTGGCGGGACTGTTCGATATGTTGGATGGGGCGCTCGCCAAAATCACCAACCGCGCAAGCTCGTTCGGCGCTTTCCTCGATTCGGTTGTAGACCGCTATTCAGAGTCGGTGGTGCTGTTGGGCCTGCTGCTCTATTATTATCTTTACGCGCCGGGCACGCAGGGGCTACAAGAGATTGTGCTGATCTATGTGGTCCTGGTCGGTTCGATAATGATCAGCTATGCGCGGGCAAGGGCGGGCGCACTCAATATCCACAACGAAGTCGGCATCATGGCGCGACCAGAGAGGATAGTCCTGCTGGCGCTGGGCCTGCTCTTTCGGACCTGGCTGTTGCTGCCGGTGCTGTGGATACTTGCGATTGGCACGCAGTTCACGGCTTTGCAGCGGATCGTGTACGTGTGGCAGGTTACGACGGGGAAGCGAGAGGGAAAGTAGCCCCAGCACCCCGCCCCAAATACGCCTCTATCACCCTCGGATCGGCACGCACCTGATCCGGTGTGCCCTCGGCTATCTTGACACCGTAATCCAGCACCGACACGCGGTCGGAGATACGCATCACCATCTTCATGTCGTGCTCGATCAGCAGCACGGCAAGGCCCCGGTCGGTTCTCAGGCGCTCGATAAGTTCCATCATGTCAGCGGTCTCTCTGGGGTTCAGTCCGGCGGTAGGCTCGTCCAATAGAACTAACTGCGGGTCGCTGGCGAGGGCGCGGGCCACCTCCAGGCGTCGCCCAGCCCCGAACGGCAGGTTCTTCGCCAGCACATCTGCCTGCTCTGTAAGGCCGGTAAAGCCGAGCAGTTCCATGCCGTACTCGACCGCGTGGGCCTCTTCGCTCAATGCCTCACGGGTGTGGAGGATACTACTCCAAATGCTGCCGTGCATACGGCAGTGCTGGCCGACCAGCACGTTCTCCAGCACGGTCATGTTGCCGAACAGACGGGTGTTCTGAAAGGTGCGGGTTATACCCAGGATCGCGCGGCGGTCGGGCGGCAGGTCCACAATGTTTTCGCCGTTGAACCAGACCACTCCGCTGGTCGGCTTGGTCAAGCCGGTAATGATGTTGAAGAAGACCGTTTTGCCCGCGCCGTTAGGGCCAATCAGGCTGACGATGCCATGCCGAGGCACGTCAAAATCGAGCGCATTCAAGGCCACAAGCTCACCAAAGCTCTTGGACACGCCTATCACCCGCAATAGAGTGGGGCGGTATTGGGCGGTGTCGTTTGCGGCGTCGTCCTGGGCCTGGCCTCCTTTCGGCGCGGTGCGCTCAGGCTGGGGGTGGGTCTTAACCTGGGGGCTAGTCGCCACCCAAAAGCCTCCGCAAGCGGGACCAAAACGAGGGCTTGTCGGCCGGCTGCTCGCCCAACTCTGCCTTTTCATCCTCTCGCTCGGTGTGGGCTAAACTTGGCATGATAGGCATGACAATCGGCAAAGGCCCGGTGGGCGTCTCACGTTCGGCTCGCCGGTCCCAATCTAGCGCGAACTCGGACATCAGTGCGCGGAGCCTGAGCGCCTCGGCCTGCAATTCGGCCTGCTCACGGCGCATACGGTCGGCCCATTCCTCCCACATCCGGTCGGTGGCCCGCAGCCCCGCTACGTTGAACTCAAGGGTCTGGCTCAACTTATAGAGCTTGAACGCCTTGAACTTCATAACCGAGTACATTGAATGGTAGCTGACCAGGTCTCGTACCATGCGGTCAATGCGCTGCGCGGCCTGTGGGTCGCCGTCTAGGGTGCGATTGATCGTGTCGAGCTTGATACTCGCATCGAGGTAACCGAGGCCGGTAAGGAGGACGGTGCGCAGGCCCTCCGGCCCCTCCCACTCATTGGCCTCGATGACCTGTAATATCTCGTTGTACGACTCCCTAAGTATCTCTATCTCTAGGGTAACAGTGTCCGCCGCATCGAGCATGGGGATAGGTTCCACACCGGAGCGGCGGGGGCGCCCGCCGGGGTGCGTATCGCGGTGATGAAGCAGATTTTCGGGATCTGGGTTGTCTGGCATTTGTCAAAACCCCTTCTCGCTGGGTGGGTGC
>JBBSGN010000227.1:0-5455 GCA_038254085.1 Chloroflexia bacterium
CGACCTGACAGGCAACGGAGACGCCATATCGCTCACCGGCTACAGTTTGGCTCCTGGTGTGGCGTGGAACGGCGTCAGGCCAGGCGACCACTTACGCGCTACCCTATACTGGCAGGCACAAGCTACCCCCCATACCGATTATGCCAGCTACATGCAGCTACTCAACCAACCGGGTGAACGGATAGCCTCCCAGGACAACCCCCATACGGGCGCATCGCAGCCTACCACCGCATGGCCGCCAGGCAACGTGGTAACGGATACAGCCACTCTGCCAATCCCGGCCAACCTACCGGCAGGCCGATACCGCCTCATAGCAGGCATGTACCGCCTGGATAGTGGGGTCATAAAGCCTCTTTCGATGAGTTGCGAAAAGGGAGAGAAGTATGGAGATGCGGTGTCGCTGGGGTGGGTAGAGGTGAAGTAATGCGTGAAACGTGATATGTGAAGCGTGAGATGCTATTTCACGCTTCACGTTTCACGAGTCCCCCTTACCGAACGCGAACATGAACGAGCCTTTGCAGGCTAGCTGGCCGTCCACTGTGACCTCGCCGGTGCCCTGACCTATGGGGCCGCGCACCCGCGTGAGGGTGACTTCGATGCGAAGGGTGTCGCCCGGCACAACCTGGCGCTTGAACCGCACCTCGTCTATGCCCGCGAAGAAGGCTATCTTGCCCTTGTTTTCGGGCATCCCCAGCACCGCCACCGCTCCGACCTGGGCTATAGCCTCCACGATAAGCACGCCGGGCATGACCGGGTAGCCGGGGAAGTGCCCCGCGAAGAAAGGCTCGTTGATGGTCACGTTCTTGATGCCCACTGCCCGCTTGCCCCACTCTATCTCGATAATCTTGTCAATGAGCAAGAACGGATAGCGGTGGGGTATTATCCCCTGTATCTCGATGTTGCTGAGTGTGACGGGTGCATCGGTCTCTTGCTGGTCTGGCATAAGCCCCCTCCGGTCGGTAATTATATGGCTGTTGTAGATTACTCTCGGCAGGATATAGTGTCAAATCCATAGCCCTTTGTAAGCGTTTAGAGCTAGAGTCATGAGGGCGTTTAACTCGTCGCAGAGGGCGCAGAGATTCTATTGTTATTCTCTGCCTGGTCCTCTGCATACTCTGCGTCTCTGCGGTGAGTTCTTCTGCGAGTTTGAGCTATTACATCCTTTTACGCATCATTCGCCGATGCGCGGAGCATAACTAAAGAGGACACACAGCGTTATATTATGTAGAGGCCGCCGGATGGCACTGAGCTACAGATGGCTGGGTGGCAACGGCACGCGCTCTGGAAGATGTGGACAAAGAGTATACAAGAGCGGGCAGCAGGCAATATAGAACCCTACTGCCGCTACAAACGGAAAGAAGAACAGGAGGTAATCATAACATGGACGACAACCAGCGCCAGGTTATACGCAACGAGGAGACCCTAGTGTCGGGCCAGCCAGAGCAGACGACGGTCAACGAGACGCAGACCAGCGCCACAACCAACAGGACCGGGTACGCACCGTCAGCCCCGGCCCAGGCGGCCAATCAGTCTACTATGCAGACTACAACCACCTCTACAAATCCCAGCGACCGCGTTGTGTCACATAACGTGGCCGAGCGGGTGGTGGACCCGGCAGCCGAAAAAGCGGCGGCTGTAGGTTGGGTCAACAGGCTCATCTGGTTCATAGTGGGTGTGATAGCCGTGCTGCTGGCTATCCGCTTCGTGCTGCTGCTCGCCGGAGCCAACGAGAGCACCGGCTTCGCGCAGCTTATCTACGGCCTCACCGGCTGGATGGTGGCCCCGTTCTCCGGCTTGTTCGGTCAGAACCTCACTTACCCGGGCGCGGCAGGCACAGGCGTGTTCGAGCCGGAAGCGTTAGTGGCAATCGCGGTCTACGTGCTTGTAGGTTGGGGCGTCACCGTCCTTGCCCGCCTACTGCTAGGCACCAACCGCACCACCGGCACCGTCTATAGCGACACCGAGCGCAAGACGAAGCTCTAAGCGTAAAAAGTAAAACGTGACAGGTGAAGATATTGTTCACCTGTCACGCTCCATGTTCCGCACCCCTAGGGCGTCGCTGAGGTGCATGAAGTTATGGCCTGTGGCGGGCATGGCTAGGATGAAGGCTTTCTTTTTGCTTCCCCAAAAGTCTTTCAGCCGAGTCGCCTTCTCTGTGAGAGCGCCCTCGGAAATCAACTTTCCTAAAGCTGCTTCGTTAACAGCACTTTCCAGGTCTTCCGGTTTTAGCGCCTGGGCGATCTCGCGGGTTCTTCTGCCCACCGCGTTCCGGTAGTCCAGCAGGGCTGGGATGTTGACCCGCGCGCTGAAGTCGGCCACTTCCTCGTCCTGCATCCCTGTACCGATGTCCAGGCGCGATAGGCCGAGGCGCTCTCGCCAGCCCTCGTCAAACACCTGCGGCCTCCCCGCAACCAGCAGGTTCATGGTCACATCTTCGGTGCGGGCCATGTGCCACAACAGCCAGGCGATAGAGTTCTTGCCCGGACCTGGGCACCACCGCATCTGGTCCTCGGATAGCCCTTGCAGTATGCTGTCCACCATAGACCACGCCCCATCCTGCGACACCTCGGCTGAATGCACGATGGCGTGCTGGTAGAGGAAGAGTTGTAGATTGTTCATGTAGCCTGTCCTTTTTGAGGGCGGACGAAAGACGAAGAGTGGCTATCAGCTATTTCGGTAGTCGGTAGTCGGTAGTCGGTCGTCCAACAGCCTCCGCGCCACCAGCGTGAGGCTTGCTACCAGCCAGAAGAGGGCGGCCATGTGGGGGAACTCGGTGTTGAAGTAGTAGTGGTCAGCCGCGCCGACCACCAGCGCGCCCACTATGGCAGCCGTGCCCCCTAACAGCGTCGAGTCCAGCACCGACCACTCTCTTTCACTGTCGCTGCCTGGGGGCGGGGCATTTCTACGCGAGGCGACGATGGCGGGCACCGTGACGGCCAGGAAAGCGATTACGGCCAGCAGATAGAAGGCGAGACCGATCAAGCCGGTGCGCTCGGCTATGGTCAGGTAGACGCTCGATGCGCCGGTGGTCAGGTCCAGCTCGCCCGCCGTGCCGAAGCCGACGCCGAAAGCGGGGTAGCGGGCGATGATATTGAGGGCGTTGGTGTACTCGGCCAGGCGCATCTGGTTAGCCTGGTCCTGAAACAGCAGGCCGGATACCAGGCGAGAGAAGTAGCTGGTCCCCAGGCCCATGGCGAACAGGGGCACCGCGCCCACGACGGCCCACACCCATAGCCGCCGGTAGCGCAGAGTGGCAACCAGCCCGAACGCGATTACGGTGGCAATCAGGGCTGTGCGCGATTGAGTCAGCACCAGCGTAACTAGATCAATTAAGAGCATCCCGGCCAGCAGCCAACGGGGCAGGATAGGCTTGCGAGCCAGGAATTGCACCACCGTGAGAGCGGAGATCACCACCAGCAGACCGGCGAACGAGTTGGGGTCCACCTGCGTGCCGACCGCCCGCTCACCCAGGGCCGGGTTGTCCTCTATGTAGCGTATCACCCGGTCAGTCGGGTAGCCGACCACGCTCAGGCGGGTGAGCAGGCTTGCGGCCAGCGAGTCGGGCAACCTCCACAGGAGCGCGCCAGTTGCCGCCGCCACTGCACCCAGCAAGATGAGCGCCCGCAGCACTGTCGCCACCTGCCGGGGTGTGCGAAGGACATTGCCCGCCGCGAAGAAGACCCCAATCGCCAGCACGAACTTGAAGTAGTTGTGTATCACATCGCTAGAAGCGTTGCGGGCCAGCCCCAGCATGAACGCGAACAGGGTGCAGCCTAATAGGAGAACCACCCACACGTCGAGCGGAGTGCGCGCCAGCCCTTCGCTGGGGTTGAGGAGCGCGCGCAGCAGCCAGGCCGCGTAGAGCATGACCAGCCCCATCTCAAGCAGGGAAGGCGTAAGCACGGCCAACCGCACGGGCAGCACCGCGAACGGCAGCAGGGCGACCGTAACAACTACCAGCAACACATCGGCCATGGGGCGTGTAACCAGCCAGGGGAGCGCCAGCAGAGCCACCAGCGCCACGAAGGGCACGAGAGGATTGCCGCCCGCTACGATGACCAGCCCACCAACCGCGCCAACGCCCAGCGCCAGCAGCACAAGAGCAAGCTGGCGCAAGGCGGTGTTGTCCTGAAGGTGAGATTGTAGTTGAACTAACACGCTATAGCTCCTATGCTTGCATCCTGCTTGGTAAAGCATAGTATATCGCTAATAGGAGTGTAGAGCCGAAACTGGCCTGGGCGCTGAACAAGGCTATAACCAGAGATAGTAGATAGAGCAGTGGGCCGAGCATATACGCCCGTGTGATATTCCGAATCAGCCTGGGCGGCGTGTTTTGATCCATGAGACGGCCCCAGTAGGCGATATGCCACCATAGCAGGTTGAAGAAAATAGCGATAACGGCAAACACCCCACTGTAGAACATGGCGGCAACAATTGCGGTGCCCGACTTGTCCTTGTCTAGGTACTCTGCTAACACTGCGGTGGGGAACGGCACAAACGTGATAGCCAGCAGCAGCAAGCCATTGAGAACGAGCAAAGCGTGATCCGAGCGCCGGACATACAAGAGCATCCGGTGATGGTTGATCCACATGATGCCGATAGTTGCGAAGCTGGTCAAGAAGGCCAGATAGGAAGGCCACAGACCGAGCAGCGAGTTGAAGAGGGCCGTGCCGTCTTTCGCGTCGTGCGGCACTTTTATCTCCAGGATAAGCAGCGTAATGGCGATAGCGAATACACCATCGCTAAACGCTTCCAGGCGTCCGGTCTCCTTTTCGCCTGCCGGTGCGGTTACGTTGGTGGACATAGCGTTGCCTCTTTGCAGCATAGTTGCAAGCCCGTGGGATGCCTCTTGCTTTAGGTGCGCATTTGTTCCGACGAGTCCGAATAAGGATTATATCCACTTACGCCATTTGAAGAAGGTCAGCATCGCCACGATAACCACTATCATGCTGCCCATGACGATCTCGAAGGCATAAGGGTGATCAGCGGCTGGAAGCTTGATGTTCATGCCGTAAATGCCCGATATGAGTGTGAGGGGCAGCAGGATGACCGAGATGATGGTCAGCACCTTGATGATGTCGTTGATGCGGTTGGAGGTGAGAGAGGTGAGGGTGTCGCTCAGGCCCTCTATGACCTCTTTGTAGTCTTCGAGGGTGTCCCAAATCTTGCTCAGGTGGTCCGAGATGTCGCCGAAATACTCTTCGGTGTCCTCGTCCAGGAAGGACCGCTTCTTGCGCTCCAGGCTTGCCATGACCGGGATGAGGGGCTTGATGATGCGGCGAAAAGCGATTATGTCGCGCCGGACGATAGACATGTCCTGCACTATTCGGCGCACCCGCTCCTCGAATATCTGGTCCTCGATCTGCTCAATGTTGGCGTCTATTTTGTTGAGGATGGGGAAGCAGTAGTCCACCAATTTATCTATGATTTGGTACAGCAGATAACCCACCGAGCG
>JBBSGN010000228.1:0-5452 GCA_038254085.1 Chloroflexia bacterium
AAAGACCCGAAGCTCGAGGTTGACCTCACGATTGGTGACGATACGCCGCTGGTTACTCTGCTCAGCGATTTCGCAGCGGGTACGCGCCACTTCATCCGCGTTGATGCCACGGGCAACCACATCGCCAACGGCGTTGTCGGTAACGTCCAGTGGGACGTCGCCTGCCAGGTCTCCGCTGCCTACACCTACGGCAAGGAGGGAGAGGCCCGCGTAGCGAAGATCAAGATGCAGGCCGAACACGATGGCCCGTGGGGTCGCGCTACACAAGCGAAATGCACGACGGTTGGCGGCACGCTCTAGCCCTTATTCACACTTAGCGCAATAAGAAGCGCACTAAATACATAACGGGCTCTTTCTTTAATAGCAAAGGGGGTGGCTCCCTGCCACCCCCACCCCGCACCAACGCACCCGCTCCCCTTAGTAAAGAGCAGGCATCTGGAATTCTACCAAAGGAGCGAGATGGGTTTCGACCTCAAGAAACTAGGGACCAAGAAAGGCAAGGCGCAGATAGAAGTCTACGGTGAAGAGCTTAACGTCGAGTACAAGCCCAACGTGATTACCGCGCAGTGGAGCGATGATCTCGACAGCCTCGTACGGGGCGGGGCTAATTCTGATCGCCTGTTCGAGAAGATGTTTGAGTTAATCACTGGGTGGGACGTCACCAACGACGGCGAGCCCGTGCCGCTACCGACCGAGGCGCAGCGCCAGAAGATCAAGGATGCTCGTGACGCTCTTGAGAACGCGAAGCAGGGCAAGGAGACCGAGAAGGCCGAGAAGGAGTTAGACAAGGCCAAGGGGGACGGCCTGGGCGTACTGCGCGAGACGTTCCCGCTGCCGTTTGTCGGTCAGCTCTTGCAGGCGTGCGCTAGGGACATGAGTGTTGGAGGCGCGGACCCAAAACGTTAATCGACAAGATCGCCTATTCTCTGATATCCGAAGGGGCGAGTAGCCCGCTGCCGGATTGGTACGTACTCCTAAAGGACGCCGAATATCTCGGAATGAATGTCTTGGAGCTGCTCGAGGCGCCGATCTCTCTTATAGAGATGGCGCGCATAGCACGCTCCGCTGAAAACGAAGCACGCATTTACAAGCAGGAATCAAGTGAAGCAGGCGTCTAAAACCCGCATAGCCCCGCCCCTATACGGCCAGGAGAGCGGACATGAAAAAGCGGCGCTACCGATGATGAGGAGCGCCGCTGAGTCTCAAGTATTCGTGGGTCAAGAATAGCCGGAACCCGTGTACCAGCCGTGGTGTGGGGGGGAGGGTAGTAGGAGTTCCAACGCTATCACCTCCCTATACAGCCGTAGGGATACATAACTATTGCGTAGTGTACCCGATGTCAATTGAGCGGTAAACCCCAGGTGCTTGACCGCTCCGCTGCCATCTGCCATTCTCCCCGGCAAGCTAACCGAGGGGAAGGAGATGTGGTCTAGTGGCGGTCTCGCGCATACGAAGGGTCGAGACACGAAGAGAGTTTGACAACTGTGTTGATGATTTCGTAACACAGGGCTATGGAATCAGGGAGCATGGGGAGCAATCCGCAATGCTCAGGAAGAAGTCTTGGGGTAAGCTCGGATGGCACATCGTTTGGTTCCTATTGACGGCCGGAGTGGGCAACGTCATATATGCACTCTACGCTCACTACTCTGCGGATGAGGTGCTAATCAGGATAGATCCGACGGTCATTGAGGGCCAGGGGAACACGCCGCAGCTTAATTAGAGCTAGTCTGAAATAACAAGATACTTACCGGCCTCGCCTAAGCGCGGGGTCTTTTCCTTGCGCGCCTTCCTCGGAGGGCGCTTTGTCGTGCCCCCAAAGGAGGTGATACGTGGACCTCGCAACCCTAAATGTTGTTTTTGCCGCTGATCTTGCTGCGCTAAATACGGCAATAGATGAGGGCCGGTCGTTACTCGAAGCTTTCTCCTCGACTGCGGCGGGCCTTACTACCGCCGAATTCAAGGGCGATACAGCCCCGCTTGCTGCCGCTGCCGAAGAGGGGCGCGGGCAACTTACCTCCTTTCAGGAGGCGGCGGCTGGTCTTGGAGCGGTGGAGTTCCGGGGGGATACCGCTGGGCTCACCGCTGCGACCAACGAGGGGCGCGGGGAGCTTACATCTTTCAAGGAGGCGGCTGCCGGTCTTGGGACGGTGGAGTTCCGGGGAGATACGGCGGGCCTCACCGCTGCGACTTCCGAGGCGCGTGGTGAACTAGAGGGCTTTAAGGCGTCTAGCGAGGCTGGCGCAAGCGTGCTGTTTACTGGGGATACAGCCGGGCTTACAGCGGCAACGTCAGAGGCACGCGGCGAGCTTGAGGGCTTCAAAACCACCGCTGATGCGGGCGCTAGTGTCCTGTTTACCGGTGATACAGCTGGGCTCGGTGCCGCAGTCGGCGAAGCCGAGAGTGAGCTTTCGGCATTTCATGCTACAGCGGAGGCTGAAGGCAATGTGATGCTCACGGCTGATGTCGCCCCGTTCACGGCGGCTGTGGGAGAAGCCCAAGCCTCTATGGCGGGATTTGGGGGTGCCGCGGCGGGCATGGAGGGGGAGGCCGCTTCTGCGGGTCAGTCGATGGACCGTGCCGGGGCAAGCGCTTCGGGTATGCGCGGCGGGCTTGCCGACGCGGGCGCTGCGGCAGAGTCAACCGGCGGCAGTATGGGAATGCTCGAAGGAGCGGTAGGGGGCGCGGCAGCCAATGTCGAGGGGCTGGCAAGTGGTACAGGGCTACTCGCCCTTGCGGCAGCCTTCGGCATTACGGGCGACGAGGTGCTCAAGAGCAACATGCAGCTTGACAAGACCTCTACCGCGCTTACCACCATGACGGGTGACGCCGAAGGCACGGAGGTACAACTCCGTGCGATAGAACAGCTTGGGTTAGAGGGTGGTTTCTCGATACCTGGGCTCGAAAAAGCAGATCAATCCTTGATACAGGCGGGCATCTCTGGTGAACGGGTTGTCCCCATACTGCACGCTATCTCCGAGGGCACCGCCGCTGTAGGCACAGGACAAGAGGGGATAGACCAAGTCTCCCAGGGGCTAGCCAAGATGGGCAATACGGGAGAAGTCACGGGACGGGTAATGACTTCCCTGGTCAAGAACGGCATCCCTATTTACAAAGAACTCGCTGATGTGCTCGGCACAGACGTAGCGGGGGCTATGGACGCTGTGAAGAAGCACACCGTAGACGCGGATACCGTTATGTCAACCATTGAAGCTAATTCGGGGCGTTTCGGTAGCCAGATCGAGGCTCACGCACAAACCTTCGAGGGCTCGGTAGGGCGCATCGGCGCAGCCATCGAGTTGCTGTCTACTACCGCACTGCGCCCGATGTTTGAGGGATTACTTGGAGTTGGCAACGGGCTCGCCGACTACATGGTGCGGATCGCCGAGGCGTCTAGCGGTACAGAGCGGCTGCAAGCTGCCCTGGGGCCGCTCGCTCCGGTTGTCCAAGTTGTAGGCAGCGCTTTCGGTGTGCTGGGCGGCTTCGTCAGCCTCCTTGCGCTAGGTGTTAGCGTCAACCTACACGCCGCATTCTCGTCCCTGGGCGGCACCATGAGCGGATTCTCCCCGATCCTTGAAAACGTGCGCGTTGGTTTCGCGGCGATGGAACCCACGTTGAAAGTAGTAGAAGTATTTCTAGCGGGTGCCTTCCGTGGGGCGCTGAACGCTATATTGCCGATTCTCGCGCTAGTCGCAGAAGTTATCAGCGTGGAATTTCGAGCCATAGGCGAAGCTATCGGCTGGGTGGGCACTCAGCTACAACCGTTCATCGCGGCGGTGTACGTAGTAGGTGAAGTCGTGGGATCGATTTTCGCGGGCACGATAGTTGCGGCGGTGACCGGAGGGACCGGATCAATCCTCGAGATGATACCCGTCATAGGGCGTCTAAGCGGGATATTCGAGGGAGCATCTAACGCGATAAGTGCCATATTCGGGCCGGCTCTAACGGGCGTTACGGGGATTATAGATTCTGTTGTGACCCAGTGGGGGCCGACCATATCCGCCGCCCTGGGCTCCGCTGGCACCGCAGTATACAACTTCGGTTCGAGCGTGCTTGACTGGCTGGGTGCTCGGTGGGCGGACCTCGCACCGATGGCGCAAAACGCTTGGTCCCTGATAACTTCGGCCTTCTCAACCGCAATCGGGATAATCACGCCAATCGTAACTACCGGAATCGGCGTTGTGGTGTCGATATTTCAAACTCTGTGGCCGATTATCCAGACAACCGCCGTGATGATAGGTCAAACCCTGGTAGGGGCGTGGCACACCTTGCAGCCCGTGATCTCGGTAATCGCTGCGCTGCTCGGCGGTTCGATAATAGCAAGTCTTACTACCCTCGCGGTAATAATTGGTGGGGTCGTGGTAGTTGCTATCGCTGCCCTGGTAGCCGGACTCGTACTGATCGCGGGGGTAGTGGCGCTTGCGGTGGCCGCCTTCGCGCTACTCGTACGCGGGGCCATCGCCATAGGCGATGGAATAAATGGAGCGATCAAGTGGCTCAAGAATTTCGAGGGCGTCCTGCCGATCATTGGAAGGGCGGCAATCTCGGCGGGTACGGCTATCGGCGCGGCCTTCTCAAGTGCTTACCATGCGGTAGTTAACTGGCTAGGACAAGCCGTCGCCTACGTGCGCTCGTGGGGCGCGTCTGTGGTGAGCGCCATAACCACCACGCTCGCACCGGTGGTAGCCGGAGTGCAATCTCGCTGGCAACAGGTGGTCTCAGTAACGCGCACCGTTCTCGCTCCGATCGTCGCGGTAGTACGCGAAATCTGGCTGATAATCCAGGCGGCGGTGCTGCTCGGGACTACCGTGATCGGCTCCTACGTAAGTCAGGGCTGGGCCTACGTGCGCGATACGACCTCCTCGATTTGGAGCGCGGTTCGTGACTTTCTCCAGGGCTGGTGGGATTGGCTGTACTCAACTCTGATTCAGCCGGCCCTCGACGCTATCAGCTCGGCGATAAGCACCGGTTGGACATTCGTGTCCACGACTACCTCGACAATCTGGGAGGCTATCCGTAGCTTCTTCTCGGAATGGTGGGACTGGCTCTACTCGACCCTGATCCAGCCGACCCTAGATACCATTAGTTCGGCGGTAAGTGCCGGATGGACGTTCATATCTGACACCACCACCACAATCTGGAATGCGATTCGTGACTTCTTCACGGCTTGGTGGGATTGGCTCCAGAACACCTTGATTCAGCCCGCCCTTACGTGGCTGGGCAACGCGGTGCAGGTCGGTTGGACCTTCATATCCGATACGACTAATACGGTCTGGACGGCTATACGCGACTTCTTCTCGTCCACCTGGGATGAAATCAAGACGATTTTCTCGGATACAGTTACGGCTATCGAGGATTTTCTTAGCGCGGCGTGGGACAGTATCTCCTCAACCGCTACGGACGGATTCCACGTAATCGCCCATGCCATCGTCGATCCGATGGTGGACGCGGTGAA
>JBBSGN010000229.1:0-5452 GCA_038254085.1 Chloroflexia bacterium
ATGGGTACTGTACGGCACCGTCTCAGACTACCAGTACCCTGCTCCCACGCCCGTAGCCGGAGGGACCCCATACCATTACGACGTGTTCTATGACGCATTCAACCCCTCGCGGCGCACGCTTTATACAAAAGATAACCAAGCAAACCGCCCGGAGGCGGTTTCCTTCTTTATCTCTTGTATAAAGCGTGCGCCGCTAGGGGTTAAATGCGTCATAGAACACGTCGTAATGGTATGGGGTCCCTCCGGCTACGGGCGTGGGAGCAGGGTACTGGTAGTCTGAGACGGTGCCGTACAGTACCCATATCTTGTTGACAGCGCCGCTCCAGTACATCTCACCTTGCTGGAAGCGTTGGTAGGCTCCTTGCCCGCCCTTCTCCACGGCTGTAGCCCAGCCTAGGCGCTCACGTACTCGCGCCCCTGTGCCTTCACGCCACACCTTGCCGAAGCCACGCACAGGCTCGTACAGACCAGGCGGTGGGGTCAGGCCATCACTTAGAGGATCGCCTTCTCGCCAGGTGTCGTCAAACTGCTGGAACGTGCCGTCGTCGAAGAAGACGTAGATTAGCCGCTCCTGTGTGTAAGTGGTGCGGTTGACCCACAGCATCGCGCCGTGCTCGAACGGTTGGTAGGCGGTCTGAATCGTCTGCTCCTTCTCAAAGGGCGGATAGTTCTGCGGGCAACCGAGGCCACGCTGTACAGAGCGGTTGTCGGCCCACACGCGGCCAAAGCCACGCACAGGCACCCTCGCGCAACTCAGAGCGGGCGTCTCGTAGCGCCAGGAGTAGTATTGCGCGCCTACGTTGCCCATCTCTACTTTCCAGCCGGCCGGGTTGCCGGGAGAGTAGGTGAGCACGCGCCGTTGGAATGCCTGGAACAGCACCAGTCGGTCGTTGCCCGCCACCCGAATGCGCGTCCAGTACGGCTCTGTAACCGGGAACCCAAGCGCAGACACCCAGTTCATAAGCGGGCCGTTGAAGTAGGCGCCGTTCTCGTAGACGGGACCTTGCGAGTTCATGTATGCCCAGAAGACATCGGGTATGTTGTGTCCGGTCTCGTTCACGTAGGCCGCAGCCTTGACCGTTTCGGGCGGCAGGTTGGGCGCGGTCATATCACTCACATTGCCGCTCCCGTTGGCATATCGAGCGGGGAGGGCCGTGCCAAGCGTGACCCTATCGGCGCGATGCTCGCCTCCGGGGAGGCCAACCGAGGCGACCCCTTGCAACGAGGCATAAGTCGGCGCATCCGACCCCTCGTCGCCCGCGATGCGCTGGTCGCTCGCTGCGGATGACTCAAACTGGTTGATGCCGGTCTGTATCTGACCGCTTATCATCTCTACCACCAGCAGGCCATTGGTCACGTAATAAGGACCGAATGGGTCGGTGTCGGGATAGTTGATCTCCATACGGGCTTTGTCGAAGTATTGCGCAAGGTGTGTACCACCCTTCCCTTCCTTGAACGGCTCTTGTATGGAGACGCCTGGTGTCGGCCCCCATAGCCAGGTGCGATTTACCCTGCCCTCGGCCACCGGCAGATCTGTACGCTGCCAGACGCGCTGCAAGGCCGGGTCGGCAAAAGGCCCAGGCTTGGTTTGCCCAACCGCTACCTGTCCCCCGAAACCTGCGAGCAGGGTCAGGCCAGTAAGTGTAACCAGCCCGCCGCGTACTACTTTGTTGTTCAAAACCTGTGTCCTCATTTCCTTATGGTTAACCTCCTTCTATTTGTGTAACGGGGAAAAGAGCAACAGGTTGCAAACAATCAAATTAAAACTAATCGCTGTAATCGGCGCACAGTACCGATTGTAGCGCCGATTACAGCGATTAGTTTTCAGCCAGTCCTTCAGGCTTCAGACGACAATTGCGAGCAATCCGTCAGGGTCGAAGGCTCGCATTAGTTGCAACTCGGCAGGCGTAGGTTCAGGCGTGACCGGTACTTCGCCTGGCGGCATAATTAGTGTGAAGCCGGTGTTGTCCTTCACGTCTTCGAGCGTCACCCCCAGATGCAGGCTCACCAGGCGCATGTTGCCCTCCGGCGAGAAGTCCATTACGGCCAGAGGGGTGACAACCAGACTTGGCCCCGGCCCATCACCCTGGCCCTGACCGTCGGGCCAGCCTGGTGCGCTCACGAAATCAACCTTCGGGACGAACAGGCGCTTGGTGTGCGCCGTCGTGCAAAGTATTGTGCGCCGCGATGCCTTCGACCAGGGCAGGCCAGCCGAACCGGGGCCGCGCAGTTCGGGGCGGTCGTGCGGGCCGATAGTTGCCAGGTTGCAGTTGCCGCGCCGGTCTATTTGCAGGCCGCCCGCGAAGAAAACGTCGGTCCGCCCGCCCATTTGCATCATTAGCACTTCGGGGAACTGCAGCACGGCCTCGGCCACCAGGTTGGCGTAATCGCCCGACGACGGGGCCAGCGGCTCGACCAGGGTGTTCACACCGCCGCTGGCCCCCGCCAGGATGGTGAGGTCGGGCGCGTGCGTAAGCTGGGCCAGGCGCGCCGCCGCCAGAGGCAGCATCGAGTTCGCGCCCATGACTACCACCTCTCCGTCGTGTAGCGCCCGCGACATCGCCGCCGCCATGATGTGGCCCTTCGCAATCGCGCTCGCATCGTCCGCGCCTGGGTACTTAAAAAAGACCAGCGGGTCGGAGCCGGGGCGCAACACCGGCTTGTAATCGTCGCTCATACGCCACCCTCCGGGATCGCGCCCCAGTCCTGGTTCTGCACGCGCCTCATATACTCCTCCTGATCTTCCGGCCCCAGCACGTATTGCGCCAGGTAATTCTCGAAGCCCTCGACTGTAGACGCGGCCTGGAGATAGAGGCGCAGGTGAACATCGTCGTAGTTGTAGTAGCGATGCGAAGAGGTGGGGTGGCAGCCGAACGTCACTGGCACGACCGCCGCGACTCTGAACGACGGCACGCCGGTCTGCTGGGGGTACTTCAATATCTGGTTGTTGCTGACGACCCCCTCCACTTGCATGATCACCACGTCGGAGGCGAGCGCCAGCAGACGGTCGGTGAAGGGACTGCCCTTGAAGACGCCGTTGCCGAACTCATCGGCCTGCTGGCAGTGTATCAGCGCCACCGACGGGCGAATGGCCCGCGCAGCCAGGAAGATGTCGTCGGTGAACGGGTCGGTCACCCACCTGTAGAAGGGGCTAGGCGGCTCAACGAGGCTCGTCTCCTCGACGCCACGTGGCAGAGGCGCGAAAGGTTGGCCCCAGGCACCCGCCTGCAACGCCAACGTCAGGCTGCCCGAATCCGCCTCGACCACTTCGAGGTTGCCCGCGCCGCTCTCGACGGCTCTGCGGAAGGCTGGGGCCAGCCCCAGGTGCTCGAAGCCCAGGTAGCCGACCACCACGCGCTCCACCAAGCCCGCGCCTATCAGCAGGTCTGCGGCCAGCGAAGCCGATGGGGCAGCGTATAGCGTCTCGAAGCGCTTGCTTTGGCGGATGCACCCGCGCACGAGCGCCATTGGGACGTTGTGCATATGCATCCCACCCACCCAGAGCGACTCGGCGTGGTCGGGGATGAGGATAGAGACGGCTTCCTCAACGTCCATCACCTTCGGCGTGCGCGTTGCTGTTGCTTGATTAGCTGCCATAGTCTTGCTGCATGAGCTAAAACCACCAACACACCAGATGATAGGGGAGTGATATGTTGGTGGTTTTAGTCCCGAATTCTTTACCTGATCGCCTGGGCTTCTTGCGGCTCGACTGCCGCTTCGTCTTCGCGTCCCACCGGCGAGATGTTGATCTCGCCGTCCTTCACGTCCACCAGTACGGTATCACCGTCCCGGATGCTGCCGTCAATAAGGGCCAGCGCCAGCCTGTCGAGAAGGTGGCGCTGCACCACGCGCTTGAGCGGCCTTGCCCCGTACACCGGGTCGAAGCCCTGGTTGCCGAGGAAGTCCATCGCCTGGGGTGTAACCTCCAATGTGATGTGGCGGTCCTCAAGGCGTTGACGCACACGGTTAAGTTGCAGGTCCACGATCTCGCGTAGCTGCTCGTGGCTCAACTGGTGGAAGATCACCGTCTCGTCTATACGGTTCAAGAGCTCAGGGCGGAAGTGCTGCCTGAGCGCATCGTTCACACGTTGGCGGATCAGGTGTTCCTCACGCGGTCCGAGGTCCACGATGTACTGCGAGCCGATGTTGGAGGTCATGACGATGAGGGTATTCTTGAAGTCCACCGTGCGCCCCTGCGAGTCGGTCAGCCGGCCGTCCTCCAGGATTTGGAGCAGGATGTTGAACACGTCGGGGTGGGCCTTCTCGATCTCGTCGAACAGCACCACCGAGTAGGGCCGCCGCCGCACCGCCTCCGAAAGCTGCCCACCCTCTTCGTAGCCAACGTAGCCCGGAGGCGCGCCGATCAGCCGCGACACCGCGAAGTTCACCATGTACTCAGACATGTCTATTCTCACTATGGCGTTCTCGTCATCAAACAGGTACTCGGCCAGCGCACGCGCAAGCTCGGTCTTGCCCACGCCGGTCGGTCCAAGGAATAGGAACGAGCCGAGCGGTCGGTTCGGGTCTTGCAAGCCCGCGCGGGCGCGCCTGACGGCATTGGCAACCACCCGCACGGCCTCGTCCTGCCCTATTACACGCAGGTGCAGCCGCTCCTCCATCTTGAGCAGCTTCGCCAATTCGCCCTCTAGCATACGCTCGACGGGCACGCCGGTCCAGCGGCTGACGATGGCTGCAATGTCGTCGCTGTCCACCTCTTCTTTCAGGAGCCTCTGCGCTCCCTCAGGAGCCGTGCGCGCTTCTAGTGCTTTCAGCTTGCCTTCCAGTTCGCGCAGAGTGCCGTACTGGATTTGGGATGCCCGTGCGAAGTCGGCCTGGCGTTGTGCGCGCTCGAGATCGGCGTTGGCCTGCTCGATCTGCTCCTTCACGTCGCGTATCTCGTTGATGGCGCCGCGCTCAGACTGCCACCTTGTGCGAAGTTCGCGGCCCGTCTCTTCGAGGTTGGCAAGTTCCATGTTGATCTTCTTCAGGCGGTCCTTGCTGGCCTCGTCCTTCTCCTTCTTTAGCGCCTCGCGCTCGATCTGTAGTTGCATGGTGCGCCGCTCGACCTCGTCCAGGGCCACCGGCAGGCTCTCGTTCTCCATCCTGAGCCGCGCCGCCGCCTCGTCCACAAGGTCAATCGCCTTGTCGGGCAGGAAGCGGTCGGTGATGTAGCGGTTGGAGAGGACCGCAGCAGCCACCAGCGCGCTGTCGGTGATGCGCACGCCGTGATGCACCTCGTACCGCTCACGCAGGCCGCGCAGGATAGATATGGTCTCGTCTACGGTCGGCTCTTCCACGAACACCGGCTGGAAGCGCCTTTCAAGGGCGGGGTCTTTCTCAATGTGCTTGCGGTATTCGTCGAGGGTGGTCGCGCCGATGGCGTGCAGCTCGCCCCGCGCCAGCATCGGCTTGAGCATGTTGGAGGCGTCCATCGAGCCTTCGGCTGCGCCCG
>JBBSGN010000230.1:0-5427 GCA_038254085.1 Chloroflexia bacterium
GAGGGAAATATCTGTTTCCTGCTGCTCTTTAAGTTCAGCTCGAGACCACTTGCTATGCTGGGAGCAACTGGGACGCTTTGCAGGACACAGAAGCGAGTGAGCAAGTGAGTGAAGGCACCGGGTATGTTCTTACCGCAGCTGGTTATTGCCAGCCGAATCGCATACTGACAGTTCAGTGAGCAGGACAGGTCGGCCCTTGATCAGCGATACCATATTGTGCCCGCTCCTCCGGCGTCAGGTCGCGGGTGAGCAGGCTGCACAGGTAGCGAACGGTGTCATGGTAGTCGATGCGCCAGAGCCGGGCCGTATGGTCGGCACTGCCGGTGAGTACATACTTCCCATCGTGGCAGAAGGCCACCGCGTCCACCGAACCCTGGTGGCCTGTGAAGCGGCGCAGCTCCCGACCCCAGGTCGGCGAAGCCGCAGAATCGGCGATGTCCCATAGATACGCCACGCCGTCCGCGCTCCCCGCGACGATGCTTTTACCATCGGGCGAGAAGGCCACCGCGCTGATTGCCGCTTTGGTGGGACCGGAGAAGCTGCCCAACGAAGCGCCCGTCTCGATGTCCCACAGCCGCGCCGTCCCATCCCCGCTGCCGGTGAGCGCCCGCTTGCCGTCGGGCGAGTAAGCCACATCCTCTACATTCTCCGGGTTGTCGGTAGGAACGGTGAAACGGCGGATTTCGGCCCCGGTCTGTACGTCCCAGAGCCGAGCGGTGCTATCTGCTCCACTGGTTAGGACGGTCTTGCCGTCGGGCGAATAGGCGACCCCGTTTACCGAGCCTGAGTGCCCCGTGAATGTCTGCAACAGCTTGCCGGTGGCCGCATCCCACAGCCGCGCCGTCTTGTCGAAGCTGCCGGTGAGCACCCTCTTACCGTCCGGTGAGTAGACGGCCTGGATGACCAGCTTGTGGACCGGGAATACCTGCACTTCGGCTCCTGTATGGATGTCCCAAATATGGGCTTGACCGTCCGGGCGTCCGTTGCCGGTTAGCACGTACTTGCCGTCCGGTGAGAAGGCCGCGCTGTTCACGGTTGAGCCCTGAGGTCCGGGGAAATGCGGCTGCAACTCCTGCCCGCTTGCGGCGTCCCACAGGCGGGCCGTCCGGTCATCGTCACTGGCGGTCAGCACCGCTTTGTCGTCGGCGGAGAACGCCACGCTCCACAAATGGCCGTGCGCGTCGAGGATAGGCGGCTCGGCATGCCGCGTCAGGTCCCACAACATGACGGTGCCGTCGAAGTAGCTGGTCGCCACATACTTGCCGTCGGGCGAGAGGGCGAATCCAGCATTCACCGCGCCTTCCACCTGGTCGCGCTGGCCCCTGAAGAACCTCAACGCCTTCCCGGTCTCTGCGTCCCACACGCCGGCGCTGGTCACCACCGTCTTTCCGTCGGGAGAGAAGATCGCGCCCCAGGGGAAGCCAGGGCTCCCCACCAACTCACGCAGTCGGGTGCCGGTTTGGACATCCCACAGTAACAGGTTGTTCTGCGGGCCACCGGTCAAGAGGATCTTTCCATCGGGTGAGAAGGCAAGGACCACTACTTCGGGTCCCGCCCCAGGAGCCAGCCCGGTACTGAAGCTACGCACCTGGCGGCCGCTCTCCACCTCCCACAGACCGGCCATATTGTCTTGGGTTCCGATCACGACGTACTTACCATCGGGAGACCAGGCCAGTGCGCCTGATAGACTGCTCTCCACTTTGAAGACCTCCAACTGCTTGCCCGTAGCCGCGTCCCACACCCGTGCGGTCTTATCGGCGCTGCCCGACAGCACATGCCTGCCGTCGGGAGAGTATAACGCCCGCAACACCGCGTCGGTGTGCCGCTTCAGGACACCCGTCCGGGTCATGGTGGCGGTATCCCAGATGCCGATGGTCCCGTCCTCGCCGTCGGCTATAAACTGCTTGCTATCCGGGGAGTACGCGAGGCTGTTCGCCCCAAGGGGGATGCGGGCCAACTCTTTCCCGCTGCCGACATCCCATTGCCGCGTCGTATCGCGGTCCGAGGTGAGCAGGCGCTTGCCGTCCGGCGAGAAGGCGAGCACCCAGACGGCGTCGGTGTACCCAACGAATCGTCTCACGGGATAGTCGAGCCGGGCGGCTGCCTCGAGCGCAGCATCGCCTTGCGGCGAGTATCGGGTGCGGATGGATCGCACGCTCAAGAGGCCGGCCAACTCTGCAGGGCCGCCGCCCTGCATGAGGGCGTTGGCTTCCGCGGCGAACCGCACCGCTTCGGACTCCGTCAGGTTATGCTGCGCCACCTGGCTGCGATTGAGCGCCCAGCCAGCAAGCGCGGCCGCCACGATAAGAAAGAGCGCCAGACCGGCTACCAGATAGCGCAAGCGATTGGCAGCGCGCCTGTGCAGAGATAACTCGCGCGCCTGGCGCTTCTGCTCGACTGCCTCTTGCCTCTCTTGCTCCTGCAGGCTGGCTGTAAGGTATGCTCGTTCCTCTGCTGTTAGCGCGAGTGCACTCTCGCTGCCCTCTTCGTCTTCCCTTTGCAATGCGGCAAACTGCGTCAAGCGCACCCCGCTCGCCAGGTAACTCGGCTCCCGGCCCGCAGACTGCCACTCGGAGGCTGAAGTGAGGAGCCGCCGCTGCACCAGCAACCCTTCCCTGCTCGTGTCGAGCCACTCGCGCAACCTCGGCCAGCTTCGCAGCAGCGCCTCGTGCGCGACCTCCACCGTCGGGCTACCGGTCAGCCGATCTCGGTCGAAGGTCAGCATACGGTAGCGGCCGTACAGGTCCAGCACGTTTCCCAGCGCCTCTTCGTCGCGGACCGCCGAGGCTATCTCTGTCCGGCGCACCCGTCTTCGCGTGTCTTCGGTCCCGGTATCTTCTCCAAGCGTCACAAGCCGCAGGAATAGCTGTCTGGCTTCGGCCTGCTCTATGCCATTTAGGTTGGAGTAAAGGCGCTCGGCTCGTCTGGACAGAGCGCCCAGCACACTCCCACTCTCCCTGTACGCGCGCAAAGTGAGGAGCCGCCCTTCACGCTGCTCATACAACTCGGTGAGTGTGTACTCCATGAGGGGGAGCGCACCAGGCTGCCTGGCTACATCTGCAATGATGCTAGCTGGTAGGTCCGCTTCCAGTGTCAGCCCAACACGCTCGGCGGGGCTCGTGATCGCCCTGAATAGCTCAGTCTCGGTGAGTGGCCCTACCACCTCGGTGCGCCTGCCCACCAGTTCGCTTGAAGGGATGTAGAGCAAAGGATGGTCGTAGAAGTCGGCGCGCAAGGTAACTACGACCCACAGGCGGCTGTGCGGATCGGTCACAGCCTCGAAGATTCCCTGGAGCAGTGCCTTGCGCTCTTCCTCGCTTTGGGTCAGAGTGAACAACTCCTCGAACTGGTCGATCACGAGAAGCATCTCGATCTGACTATCGGATGGCAGTACCCTCTTCACGACGCGCACCAGTCCGCGCTCTCCTTCCCGCAACTGCTCCATCAAGCTGGATGGCGGGTTGACAGCCACTCTCAAGAAGGCGGCTTCGATCTCTTCCAGGGGGTGCGTACCGGGCATCAGGTCAACTACCAGGGGCTGAAGTCCGCCCGGTAGCTTCTGTTCACGTAGCGCAGGCAGGAGGCCGGCACGCACCACGCTCGATTTGCCGCTTCCTGAAGGGCCAACTACAGCGAGGAAGCGGGACATCTCCTCCGACCCTGACATGCGGGAAACGAGGCGCGCTGTCAGTAACTCACGGCCAAAGAAGTCGAGGGCGTCCCTCTCCTGAAAAGCCAGCAAACCCTTGTACGGGTTCTCGACTCCAAGTCCGGTGCCACTTATGATGTCAGTGTGGCCTGTTTGGTCTGGTAGGTCGTCAGGAGTACGGGAAGGACCACCTGGCGCAGGTGGTTGGCCAGTGCGCGCCCAGGTCACCAGCGGTAGATGCTCCTGATGCGAGACTTGAAGGCAGATGAGGAGCAGTTCAGCGAGTTGGCGGGAGGGCCTCGCTGTACCCGCCTCGATCTTACGCACCATATCGGTCGAGCAACCAGCCTGCTCGGCGAGGGCGTCCTGGGTCAGGTCCACTAGCTTGCGGCGTTCTTTCAGCCAGGCCCCAAAGGATTGATCGCTGCTCATCTCGAACCACCCGCTTCCCAAAGCGCGCAGACACGCACTTTGCCTAAGACGTTGTGTTACCGCGTTACGCCGGCCAACGCTGCGCGAACAACCAGCTTTCCAGGTTTTATTCCCACTTTTGTTCCCACATATTATATCAGCTTTCCCTTCTGTCTGATTGATGCTTCTTCTATTAATAGCAAGTACAGCCTCCGAGTGGAGCGGCCACTCCACGAAGAGACTGCTAACGCAACCGTGACCTTGAAACTATAAACTGCCCTGTGGAGTGGCCGCTTCACGACAAAGGTAAACCACAACCCGAAGCAAGACCAACACATTGTAATTAGGAGGCACCCACTATGACAAGACAATCGGCGCGTCGGCTGCCACATCTGCTGGCCCTTACTCTCATGTTACTCACGTTACTGGCTCTTCCAATCTCTGGCGCAGGTGTCGTCCCCGCCAGGGCACAGGCGACTTCTCAGACCTTCCCTGAAACGGGCAAGACGGTAAGCGGGAAATTCCTCGACTATTGGAATAAGCACGGCGGCCTCCCTCAGCAAGGCTTCCCCATCTCTGAGGAGATGCAGGAAAAGAGCGACACGGACGGTAAGAGCTACACTGTGCAGTACTTTGAGCGGGCGGTGTTCGAGTTGCACCCTGAGAACCAGCCCCCTTACGACGTTCTGCTCTCGTTGCTCGGAGTATTTACCTACAATCAGAAGTACCCGAACGGCGCACCTAACCAGGTGCCCAGCGACGCTCAGGTCAGGCGGGTTTTCCCCGAAACCGGCAAGACCGTAGGAGAGCCGTACCTCGATTACTGGAATATGCACGGCGGCCTCGCCCAGCAGGGCCTGCCCATATCAGAGATATTCCAGGAGAAATCGGACCTGGACGGTAAGACCTACGGCGTCCAGTATTTCGAGCGGGCAGTGTTTGAATACCACCCTGAGAACAAACCGCCCTACGACATACTTCTCTCCCAGCTAGGCACTTACCGTTACCGGGCCAAGTATGTGCTACCACCCATGACCCCAACTGCTGTGCCTACAGCTGGTCCACCCACTCCTACGCCCCTGCCTGCTACCAGCATTGCTGACTTCGTTTGGAGGACCACGGGCGCTCCTAACAACTTCAAGAACGCTGCCGGGATTGTAAGCGATAAGCAAGGCAACCTGTATGTTGTAGATGCGGGCAACGCTCGAATTCAGAAACTGGACCCTAATGGCAAGCTGGTCACTATGTGGGGTAGCGAAGGCACGGGGGATGGCCAGTTCAAGTTCCACGACAATACAAAGGACCATGGCGGAGTTCCCTTTGGTGACTTGGCCGTGGACGGCCAGGGGAATGTGTACGTGGCCGAC
>JBBSGN010000231.1:0-5424 GCA_038254085.1 Chloroflexia bacterium
ACTGGTGGGCGGCCAACGGCATGGCGACCACCAACTACTTCGTGCCCGCCATGCGTTTTGGGGCGTGCCGATTCATAGGCGCGACCACCTTCTAGCCGCACAACTCCCAACAGTCAACAAGACCGGAGCCAGTCCTAAAGCGCAACCTTTTGCCCCCTACAAGCGTCATAATTATGACCACTTTACTATCAGGCTGAGGGTAAACAAAAACGAATTTAGGAGAGAAACAACATGATAAAAACTCGGTTACGTTCTGTTTTACTTATGGGCGCCGGTGTGCTGTTGGGCATCCTGGTATCGGTGGCCTGGCGCACGCACGAACCGTCCGCGCAGGCGCAAAATGGCTGCCAGAACTTTCCCCAGACAGGCCACAAGCTCTGCGGGAGCTTCCTGAGCTACTGGAACGCGCACGGCGGTCTCGCGCAGAACGGCTACCCCATCAGCGAGGAGTTCGTAGAGACCAGCGACCTCAACGGCAAACCGTACACCGTGCAGTACTTCGAGCGAGCCGTGTTCGAGCACCACCCGGAGAACCGGCCGCCCAACGACGTGTTGCTTTCCCAACTCGGCACTTATCTTGGCAAGCAGAATTACCCGATGGGTTTCTCTAACGTTGCCGGTCAGGAGCCGTTTTACGAAATCCGAGATGGAACACCGGAGCAGGCTCTGAAGTCGTACTACAACGCCATCAACCGCAAGGAGTACGAGCGGGCATACGGCTACTTCCAGGGCGCGCCCAATCCGCCAGCGAATGTAGCGCCGCCTTACCAGCAGTTCGTAGCGGGTTACGCCGATACTGCTTCGGTGGCGCTGGCCGTCGGCAAGGCGAGCGTAGACGCCGGGGCGGGCAATATCTATGCGACAGTGCCGGTGGTAATCACAGCCAAGCGCACGGACGGCAGCACTGTACTGTTCTCAGGTTGCTATACCCTGCACCACATCAACAAAGGCATCTCCAGCAACCCAAACGACGAATTGTGGAGTATACAGGGAGCCAAGCTAACTTCCGCCCCGGCAAACGCCTCGGTGGACCAACTGCTGGCGCAGCCGTGCAGCAGGTAAGCAGGTGGCATAGATGAGTCCAATACCGACAATGCGAAGCATCCGATTGCCTGGGAGCGACAGCGGTGATGCAGGTCATCGTGCTGTCCCTGCCGGCCTTAGCGACCGGATAGAAGGGCGCGATAAATCTCGCCCCTACACTCACATTTTCTTCCACCCCTAATCTGAACCATTACCTTACGTAATCAGCTTGACTGCTGCCATATTCGGTTTATACTTATACTAAATCCCATAACGATAAACTCCATATAACAAGGAAGTAAATAGAAATGTTTCCTGGTGGTGGAGGCGGTAGTTGGTGGTCGTATATGCGCTACGACCCCGATCAGGACCGCCCTAAAGTCAACCGTGCCCTCCTGCGCCGTGTGGCGGCTTATGCTCGACCATACAGGGGGCGCACTGCCGTAATGCTGCTGACAATAGTCGGCATATCCAGTCTATCCGTTATCCCCCCGCTCCTGTATCGCAGCCTGATTGACGTGGCTATCCCGCACCGCGATTTCAGCCTGCTCAACTGGCTCGCACTCGCCATGATAAGTGTGCCACTCGTGTCCGGGCTGCTGGGCGTGTTGCAGCGCTACTTCGGCTCGCAGATCGGCGAGGGGGTGATATTCGACCTGCGCTGCGCCTTGTTCGACCATCTGCAACGGATGTCGCTGCGCTTCTTCACCAACACCCGCACGGGCGAACTGATGTCGCGCCTGAACAACGACGTGGTAGGCTCGCAACGCGCTATATCGGGCACGCTGGTGGACATCCTCTCCAACTCTATCACGCTGATTATCACCCTGGCGGTCATGCTCTCCCTCGAATGGCGGCTGACCCTTATATCTATCGTGCTTCTGCCGCTCTTTATCCTGCCTGCCCGGCGGGTGGGCGACGTGTTGCGCGACATCACCCGCCGCCAGCTTACCAACAACGCCGAAATGAACGCCATGATGAACGAGACCCTGAACGTGAGTGGGGCGTTGCTGGTGAAGATATTCGGGCGAGCGAAAGAGGAGGACCAGCGATTCGCCGACCGCGCCGTCAAGGTGCGCGACGCGGGCATAAGGCAGGCGATCATAGGGCGCTGGTTCTTCTTCGGCCTGGGCCTGACCGGGGCCATAGGCACCGCCGTGATAGCCTGGATAGGCGGCTACCTGGTCCTCAACAACACCGGCTTCACCATAGGCACAATAGTGGCCTTTATGTCCTACCTGGGTCAGTTGTACGGGCCAATCGGCTCCCTCAGCAACGCGCGGGTGGACTTCGTGACCTCGATGGTCAGCTTCGAGCGCGTGTTCGAGGTGCTGGACCTGCCCGTTGAAATCAAGGAGAAGTCGAACGCAATCGTCCTCGACAACGTGCGCGGCAAAGTCACATACGACGATGTCTCGTTCAGCTATCTTGCCGGCCAGGGTGCGCTAGGCCAGCCGGCCTCAGCTCTCTCGGAAGTGACGCGCTGGGGGCAGGCGCCAGAGGCGACGTTCACCCTTACCGGCAGAAAGCCCAAAGAGAACGGTGCGGACGGTCGCGCGGACGGCAAGAACGTCAATCGCGCCTTGCTGCCCGAAAGTGTGCTCAGCGAGCCTGCTGAAACTCCGGCGGAGCCGGGCGAGGTGCGCTACGCCTTGCGCGACGTGCGCTTCACGGTCGAACCGGGGCAACTTGCCGCGCTGGTCGGCCCGTCGGGGGCGGGCAAGACCAGCATCACCTACCTGCTGCCCAGGCTGTACGACCCCACGTCGGGGCGCATCCTGGTAGACGGCACCAACATACGCGATGTAACGCTCGACTCGCTGGCCGAGCAGATAGGCATAGTCACACAGGAGACCTATCTGTTCCACGACAGCATACGCGCCAACCTCCTCTACGCCAGGCCGGACGCCGCCAACGCCGAGATGATAGAGGCCGCCAAGGCCGCCAATATCCACGATTTCATCGCCGATCTACCCGACGGCTACGACACTATAGTGGGCGAGCGGGGCTATAGACTATCAGGCGGCGAAAAGCAGCGCGTCGCCATAGCCCGCGTGCTACTCAAAGACCCGCGCATCCTGGTGCTGGACGAGGCCACGTCGTCGCTCGACTCGCAATCGGAGGCGCTCATACAGGCGGCCCTCGAAAGGCTGATGGTCGGGCGCACGTCCATCGTAATCGCCCACCGCCTGTCTACGGTGCTGGCCGCCGACGTGATCCTGGTCATGGACAAAGGCCAATTGGTAGAGCGGGGCACCCACGCCGAGCTACTGGCGCGGGGCGGCCTGTACGCCACCCTGTACAACACCCAGTTCCGCGAGGTCGCCAGGCGCGAGCCTGTGGCTGCGGAGGCGCAAGCGTAAGCAACCGCAGCCCCTAAAGGGGCACGGCTTTTGCCTGAAACCTGGCTCTGGCTTCCCTGGCTTCCTGAGCCTCAGGATACACAGGATACAGAGGTTTCGACAAGTATGGCGGAGGACGAAGGACGGAGTTACATGGGCAGCCCTGCCCGCAATTATGCGAGCAGCGTTAGTGTCGGCAAGTGTCGGCATTAGAAGCGTATCCGCAACCTACACAATGGAAACTGGATTGACTGGGACGATTGGCTTTGTCTATACAACCGCACTCAGGGCAAGTACGAGATGTGTTGCGCGGGTCTACCGCAACAACCCTCACACCTCCCAGCCTTGCTTTGTACTCGATAAAGCTACGGAGTTGAAAGAAAGACCAACTATGCAAAGTAGCACGCTGACCGTGCCAAGCCGGGGCTCTGTCACGAATACCGCCAAGTTCTTCCAGTGCGATACCGTGATTGAGTGTCTTCGCAGTCGCTACTATGCGTTTGGAGATAACATGGTTGGTGTGCCGGACAAACCGACTTTCTTTGGCACGCCTCCTCCTGAGCAGCCGTTTGGCAGCCTTTGTGCCTTTGCTTTGCAACTTGGCTCTGAGCCGCCTGTTCCTGTGCCTGTTGCGGTGCCTGTGCCTGTGCCTGTTGCGGTGCCTGTGCCTGTGCCTGTGCCTGTGCCTGTGCCTGATGCTCTTGACCATAGACCCGGAGTAGACGTTACCCTCGCTATCAACGGCAATGTTGACGATGCCCAGGTCCACACCAAGCCAGCCTTCCCCTTCTTTGCAGCCCTGCGGTTCAGGCGACACGGACAGCACGGGCGGTTCGGGAGCATTCCCGGTAACAACGGTAACAACGGTAACAGTGGTATTCAGGTAGAACTGCCCGTCGCGCAGGAGAACGCGCAGGAGAAGGTCGGTTTCTCCTTGTTGACACAGGAGCATTTGGCGGGCGCGCTCGTCAGATTGGTATGGGATGCGCTCTCGCCCACAAAGAGTATTGATAGTTACTTCAGAACAGGTCTGATACCAATGAAGGAGGCGGCTGTCGTAGGCGATAGAGCCGTGCTTGCGAAATACCCGCTTTGTTCTTGTTCTCTTGTGCTGCCTGTCCGGTTTGTAGGCAGCAGAAACCTTAGCAATCACCCTCACCACCATCTGAGAGGAGAGGGCAAACTCGTCCTTGATGCGGTAATAGAGAGCCTTCTGAATGGCGTACTTGCCAAAGGTGCGGTTTTGCCAAGCCCACTCGCTGACATAGTTGGCAGCGTCATTGGCACGATGGAGAGTATCAAGCAGAGAGCTAGCCTGCTGAGGGGTAGGTTGCAGTTTCACTTGAACCGTCAACTTCACCCCTGGAGTATATCACTTTATAGCACATTTGTCTCATATATTGGCGGGGGAAAACTATGAACAAGCCTTGTACGCCTCATAGAGTCGTACCACAGCCCATAAATGGACATGGCTTCAACCGATTTTCTGTGAAGTGGGCACACGTTCTGTCATAATCGTAGGCTACGACCCCCAGTGGCCCGCCATGTACGAGGAGGAAAAGGCTCATATCATGGCGGCCATCGGGGGCAATATCGTGGCGATTGAGCATGTGGGAAGCACCTCGGTGCCCGGTCTGGCGGCGAAACCGATCATAGACATAATGGTTGGCGTGCGCCGCCTGGACGACGCGCTCCTCTGTATAGAGCCTTTGCAACCCCTCGGATACGAGTACCGGCCCCAGGACCAGCTTGTCATGCCTGAACGCCGCTACTTCCGCAAGAATAGCAACGGGGTACGCACCCACCACCTGCACATGGTAGAGCCAACCAGCAATTTCTGGAGGGACCACATCCTCTTCCGTGACTACCTGCGCGCTCACCCTGCATCGGCGGCAGAATACGCGCGAGTAAAGCGGGCGTTGGCCGCCGGGCACCCGCAAGACACCTTAGCCTACACCGAGGCCAAGACCCCGTTCATCACATCACTGCTCGCCCACACGCAAACTGAAAAATAGGGGTAGGACGCTGTGTCTGCAAGGTCTATTGGAAGTTGGCAATA
>JBBSGN010000232.1:0-5420 GCA_038254085.1 Chloroflexia bacterium
CAGGTCAATCGGCTCAAGCTGGTCAAACGCCAAATGTATGGACGAGCCAAGCTGGATCTACTGCGTCAACGGGTAATGCTCAGAGTCTAGCGCCGATCACGAAACCTGGCGAAGAGCCGTATTTGCGCAAGATAATTCTGCAGTTTACAGGCTTGCGGTCTGAAGGTGTTGATCGGCGTGCCTGAATTAAGACGCTTTATGAGGGCTAGTTCTGGATCGTTCGCTTACACACCCGAATGTCGAGCTTGATTAGCTCTCCCCTTATGCGTTCGGCGCCCCACAGCCGGTTGTCTTCAGCCATTTGCTTGATTAGCTCCATCGTATCGGCAGGCAGCTCCGGTTCACGAGAATCCGTCTTGGATTTTCTCTTCCAGAAAAGACGAAAGCCCTTTCGGTGCCACCGCAGCAAGGTATCGGGCTGCACGATGAGCAACAAGCTCTTCCAGGTTTGGAGCCTGCTCGCCAATAGCACCAACGGGGCCCGGTCAGTATTGTTAAACTGAGGCCGGTTGACCTGCCTATTGAGCACGATCAACTGCTGGCGCAGGAGGGCATTCTCCAGCAGCATTGCTCCTTACTGAGACAAAGGTCCAGCACGGCACCAGTGGGAAGGTTTAGACAATTACTGGTTGGCTTCCTCCACAGCTGGCTGAGAGCGCTGCGCCGGAATGCGGGGATCACAAGCATGACGAGGAACTCAATAAACTCGACCAATTATGATGCTTCTCCTTGGACAAGAATGCCGAGCGGAGGACGGCGCATTAATTCTAATCGTTAGGCACCAGATCACGCCACTGAGAAGCGTTACACTGGCGCGTTTGATTCCGGTTCAAAACCAATGTAGCTGACCCGTCCACGCACGGACGAGCCATGTAGCCAGGACAGGGTTCGCGGCCCGGGTAATCAGCCTCTAGCCCGTGAGGCTTATGCATGCAATGACTCTTTGCGATCCGCACCACCCAGCATGCATAAGCCTCCGTCGACAGCCGGTTGCGCGAACATCTTTAGAATGGGTAGCCACGCGCCCCTTGCAGCCCTTTAAGACACGAAATCTCGCCCATAAGGTCATGTACGTGACCCACAACCAGGTTGCTCAGCACCCAGCCTACGTTGACCTGGCCCATGCCGGCCTGGCTCAGGTCCATAGGGCGCTCCAGGTCTTCAGAGGTGAGGCCCGCCAGGTAGTCGTCGCTGGACTTGTAAACAGCCTGCCCATACTCGCGCAAGCCCTGTAGATCTATGCGCACCTGTCGTGCCCACGGCCCATATTTCTCCCACTCGGGCCCCGGCACCGGCATAGGCTCGCTCATCCCTGTTTTGCTGGCCCAGCTACCGGCGAACAGAGGAGCGGACTGGCGCAACATGCCGTTGATAATCATATCCTCCGAGGCCAGGGCGTGTGCGTATGTCGCGCCCAACGGGTTGGCCAGGCCGGGTGGTGACCAGTGCGCTTGCTGATCTGTTACATCCGCCATTGTGCCTTCGAGGAACTGGTGGGCTGATTGAAGTTGCTGGCGAAGAAGTGAAACGGAATCCATCTCTTGTCTCCTTATACTAGAGAGGAACCGGCGCTTTTTGCTGGTGCCTCTACTATTTAGAACTTCGCGTAACCTGGATGGCTAAAGAACATTAGGCCGCTTCAAGGTGGTCCTCTCGTCTTGTGGTAGTCCCGCAGCGGTATGGGGCGCCGGCAGGGTTCGGCACCAGGGACTACCCGCTCAGGGTGTTGTCTCTCTGAGCAGGTAGCTAGTTGCTCCGGTCCCCTAGAGGCCAACAGGCTCGGGCGCGGGCATAGCGCCAACTTGCTGCAGTACGCCTATCAAGTCCGCTCGCACGCGGTCTTCACATATCTTGCCGTCTCGGAGGCGCATGTAGCTGGTGCCGGTCATTTCGATCTGCTTGTTGGTCCCGGGTACAGGGCCGAGAGGACCTTTCTGAGTTGCGCGCATGGTCCAGTACGTCGCCACGTGGTCCCCTTCCGCGATGATGTTCTTGACCGTAAAGTGCAGGTCAGGGAATGTGCTGATGAATCCTGCCGCAGCCTCTAGCAACTCCGGTATGCCGTGCGCGGTGCCTGGCCCACCCGGGAAGTCGAGCGTATAGTCGGGCGTCAGGATCTCGCTAAAAGCCGAGCGGTTTTGCCGGTTGAATTCGTCGAAGAAGCGAAGGACGGCTGCTTTGTTCTGTTCGATGCTCACTGTAGTCTCCTTTTGGCTTGTGTTTTTGATAATCTGCTCCGCAGCTTTCTGCTGCTCGAGGATTATCATACCCGCCGCAACTTTTTCGAACATCGTGTGGAATGCTTAGATTTTGAGAACCATCATGCTTAGATTCGCGGCGCAAGCCGGCTCAAACTCATGGCTCTGGGCTACTATTTTGTCGCGGCCCCATCTTCGCGCGCCGGCCCCTTCTCGGCGACCCAGGCGGCGATCTGCACCCGTGATTGGAAGCCGAGCTTCGACAGTATATTGGTGACATGCACCTGCACGGTGCGCTGGCTCAATACGAGCGTCGCGGCTATCGCCCGGTTTGAGCCGCCCCGCGCGATAAGTCGCGCCACATCTCGCTCGCGCGCTGTAAGCCCGCCCCATGCCTCGCGCGCCCGCCGCTGCGGCGTGGGTACGGTAGCCGCAGGTATCAAGGAGCCTGCCTGCAAGAGAAAAGTCGCCCTGATCTCTGGCGGTATCATCTCCTCCGCCAGGCGCTCGACTATAGCTCGCGCTTCCGTCCAGTGCGCTGCCCCTGCGCTTCGCTCCCCACACATATGGCGAACCCGTCCCAGGTCGGCTTCGATCCTCCACAGGAGAGGCGGGACCTCCTGCGCCCGTGCCCCGTCGCTCGCCTCCTGGAGCAGCGCTGCCGCCCCCGGCAGGTCGCCAAGCGCCACCAGCGCCTTGGCTCGCCTGTGCCACAGCCAGGGCACGACGGGTCGTCTTTCTTCACTTGAGCTGTTACCTGCCAACATTTCCAGCATGCCCAATGCCGGTTGGGGCTTGCCTTGCGCCAGCAGGAGGTCAACGCGCGCCGCTGCCACAAGGCGCTGCGGGACCGTCTCGGCGCGCCGGTCTGCTGAAAAGGCGGCGTCGAGCACGAGGGCTGCCTCGGTATAGTGACGGCGGGCGATGCAGGCCCAGGCGTGAAATGAGCTTGAGGAGCAGATAAGGAAGGCAGAGCCCGTCCGGCGGCTCATATCGAGGGCGGTACGTGTGTGAGAGATGGCCGCCTCCGGCGCGAGCAGATCGCTGTAGATTGCTCCAAGGGCGAAATGGCCCCCGGCCAGCACGATCGGGTGGCCGATCTCCTCCGCAAGCGCTATGCACTCTTCCGCAGCCCTGATGCCTCGGGCGTAGCTGCCCCGCGCTCCCAGGCCGAGCGCCATGTACATGAGGGAGAACGCCTCGCCGCCCCGCTGGCCCGTCGCCCGCATAAGCGCGACAGACTCCCCAGCCTCTGCCCGGCACTCCTCGGCGCTCGCGGTGGGCGCAACCAGGGTAGGTGTCATATAGCTCCCACCGCGTAGGGAATATGGCCCCAGGCTTGACGCAAGCCCCGGCTTGTTGTCCAACGCACGAAATAGCGCCTGGGCCTGGCTGTAAGCGCTCGCGCTGGCGGCAAGATCGCCTCCCATCAGCCTGCTGATGCCGAGCAAGTCGAGGGTCGATGCCTGCCCCTCCCGGTCGCCCATGCCTGTGAAAATGAGCAATGCTTCTTCGTGCAGCCTTCTACCCATGTCTGGTTGCTCATTATTGGCGTACCAGTTGCCCGCCCTGTTGAGCGATTGCGCCAGGATAGCTGGGTCGCCCAGTTCGTGCGCCATGCTCAGGGCGCTTTGCAAATAGTCGCTGGCCCGGCTGAAGTCTCGTCCCGTCCAGAGGAAGCCGAGATCGAAGAGGCTTTGCCACTCAGCCTGCCGGTCGTCGGCCTTGCGAGCTGACTCCAACGTGAGTGTGTAGTCCCCTTGGGCCGCTTCAAAATCACCTAACGATTCGTATGCCTGCCCGCGTGACCTGAAAAGGCCAGGCGCAGGCGCCCGCCCGAGGTGGATCGACGCCTCGATTGCCCTGCTCACCTGCTCGACGGTGGCCTGTGGCGCGAAGAGTTTCGTCGCCTGCTCGCTCGCCAGTCTGGTGTATAGGAGGGCCTTCGCCCAGGCCCCCGCCTCGTAGAAGTGGTAGGCCAGTTCGGTGGCATGAGTGTCTGGCGAGGCGCCACCCGCCTGCTCAATGCTGTCTGCGATTACCATGTGCAGCGCTCGGCGCTCCCGGCCGAGGAGGGCTCCATAGACAGCCTGCCTGGTCAGGGCGTGGCGGAAGGCGAAGCCTTCGTCGTCCCCCTCCACCAGTAGTTGCACTGAGATCAATTCTTTGAGGTTGTCCAGCAGCGCATCCGCACTCTGGGCGGTCACCTTTTGTAAAAGGGAGAAGGTGAACTGCCTCCCAGCAACGGAGGCCAGGGTCAGCACCCGGCGCGCATCAGGGCTTAGCTGCTCTGTGCGTTTATGTACGCTACTTTGGACGGTGCGGGGAACTTCCAAAGCCCCCAGCGGCTTGCGGTCCCAGCGGCCGTCCTTGTAAAAGATATCTCCTTTCGCCAACAGCGACTTGAGGATCTCTTCGAGGAAAAATGGGTTGCCCTCTGTGAGCCCACAGAGCAAGTCGAGGAATTCGGCTCGCACAGGGGTGCGCTGGGGGAAAATCGCGCGTACAAGTGCGTCTACTTCCTCCGCCGCCAGTCCGGCAAGCGGCATTTCCACCGCAAGGTGCTCGCGGTCCAGTGCGGCCAGGAAGTCGCGCAACGGAGGGTTGACCTCGTCGTTGCGATAGGTGAGCATCAGAAGGAGTGGATGCCCCGCGATGTGTCGCGCCAGGTACAGGAGGAATTCAAAGCTGTTGATGTCACACCAGTGGAGGTCTTCAATGGTCATTACCTGAGGCCTCACCGGCCTGAGTAGCGCCTGGCCCAACGCCTCGAAAAGTCGCCGCTTCTCATGCGCCGGGTCCATAGGCGGCGCAGCGCCCGCCGCCGTGCTATTCAACTCTGGGAGCAGTGGCGACAGGTCTGTGGCGTGTGCTCCTAGCTCTCCGGCAATTTCCTCCTCAGACCGCGAGCGGGTAGCGCTAAAAAGATGGCGCACTACCTCGATGAGCGGGCCGTAGGGCAGCATGCGGTCGGGCTCATAACAATGCCCCGTGATGGCACGCCCAACCTGCTCGCCTGCGCCCTGCCACGCAAGGAAATGTGCCTGCGTTTCCGCCACAAGCCTCGACTTGCCGATGCCCGCTTCCCCAGCGAGGAGCACCACCTGTCCACGTCCACTGTAAACCTCCCTGATCAAGGTCTCCAGTGCGGCAAGTTGTGGCGTTCGCCCCACCAGCACAGGGCAAACAACAGGTTGGACTACACTACCCACCATGGGGAAC
>JBBSGN010000233.1:0-5400 GCA_038254085.1 Chloroflexia bacterium
ATAAGACACTCGGGCCTTGTTGCCTTTACCTGCTCGTATCGTAAGGGATCCCGTCTCTCTGTCGTAGTCGTTTACATCCAGGCCAGTCGCTTCCGCCCGCCGCAAACCGGAGCCGTACAATACGGCCAGTAGCGCCGCGTCTCTTACACCCAGGGGCGTCTTATCCTTCAAGCAGTTGGAGAAGAGAGCGCGGAGTTCGCCCTGGCTGATCGACCTGCCTCGTGGCAATGTCTGGCCGCGCACCGCCCGGAAGCCGATAGCTCGCTGGTAGCGGTCCGTGTCGATCTGGCCGAGTTCCCATGCAGCCCGAAGTACCCCTCGCACAGAGGCGAGCATCTTGTTAGCGGTGGCCGCGGCGTACCGGTCGGCGAGTTCCGAGCGCAGAGCCTGGGTATGCTGTGGACCCAGTGCCTGCCAGGGAAGCGTCTGCCAATCGTACCTGCCTGAGGAGAGCAGTTCTGCACACACCTGAAGCGACGACCGCACACCTCGGCGGGAACCTGGCGCCAGGGAAGCGAGGTAAACCATTGCCGGGTGCTGATCCGCTGCTGGCTGCTGGGCGGCCGAAACGGGTGCGAGGTCTGGTTTGCGCCGGGCGGAAGTCACTGCTCTCAATATGATGGAGCCTTCGACAGGATCGTCGGTTTCAACACCTTCGGTGGTTTTCATTTCGAGCATGGAGATGGCCTTTCGAAAAATAGATGGTGAGAACGATTAAACTAACGCATTATTTCAGGTGCATATTAGCACGGCTTGAGAGTTGTCACGTTAGGATTTGAGTGTCCCTGCGCGCGACTTTCGCTGTCCCTGCGTTCGGATTTGAGTGTCCCTAATTTGTGACTTTCGTTGTCCCTGGTTCATATGTGAACCGTTGTCACTTCTAACTTTGAGTGTCCCCACACGCGACTTTCGTTGTCACCGCGTTAGACTTTAAGTGTCCCTGATTTGTGGCTTTGAGTGTCCCTGGTTCATATATGAACAATTTCTTGCACGCATGCACATCCATATCCGCGCAGATGCGCACAAGCAGCCTTGTGTTGGCTACCATGCTCGTCCGCCGGTCCTCAGGCATGCAGCCGACACTTTATCGCTCATGCTACCTTTCGGTAGTCGTGGTGCAGCCCGCCCAAAACCGGGAAGCTGATTACCTTTCCTCTATCCACGAGTGGCGGAGTTGATGGCTCTTGTAATCGAACGGTTTGTGGGACAGGAACGGCCTGACCAATCCCCTGATGCGGTCTCGCCTCATTGAAGTAACGTACATACTCCTTGATTACTTGCTGCAGATGCCTCTCGCCGAAGATCAGCACGTGGTCCAGGCATTCCCGCCGGACACTACCCAGCAACCGTTCACAGAAGGCATTCGCTTTAGGGGCTTTGTAGGGCGTCCTCAGCACCCGTATGCCACTGCTAACGGCCACACGGGTGAACTTCTCTCCATACTTGCAGTCATTGTCCCGGATCAGGAATCTGGGTGCTTCTCCCAATGGAGTTGCCTCCCTCAGTTGTTGAGCCGTCCACTCATCTGTTGGAGATCGAGTAACGCCGAAGTGAACTACACGTCGAGAGCCAATCTCGATGAGGAAGAAGATAAACAAAGGCCGGAAGAGCAGGTCATAAACTGGCAGGAAGTCACAGGCCCATACCTGGTGAGCATGGTTGTGCAGGAATGTGACCCAGTTCTGATTGGGCTTGCGGCCTGTGCGCTCTGGAAGCCCCTGCTTGCGTGCCTGGCGCATGTACTTCTGCACTGTGCGCTTGCATACCCGAATGTCGAGCTTGAGGAGTTCGCCTCTTATGCGCTCGGCGCCCCAAAGCCGGTTATCGAGCGCCATCTGCTTAATCAACTGTACAGTTTCGGCGGGTAGCCTGGGTTCAAGAGAAGTGGTCCTGGACTTCCTCTTCCAGAACAGGCGAAAGCCCGCCCTATGCCAGCGGAGCACGGTGTCTGGCTGTACAATGAACAGTGCGTTCTTCCACGTTCGCAACCGACCAGCCAGCAGGACCAAGAGGGCGCGGTCAGCTCCCGTGATCTGTGGTCGAATGACCTGTCTGCGCAACACTATAAGTTGCTTACGTAGCAAGGCATTCTCAATCATGAGTTCATGCTTACTGCGACAAAGATCCAGCACCGCCCCAGGCAGGGCACCGGCGGGGAGGCATAGAGAACTACTTGTTGGCTTCCTCCCTATCCGCCACAGCCAACTGACAATGCTGCGCCGGAATGCGGGGACCCCAAGCACCACAAGCAGCACAAGGAACTGAAGAAATTCGACCAATTTACAATGCTTCTCCCATACAAGAATGCCGAACTGAGAACGGCGCATTAATTCTAACCGTTAGGCATCGGGTCATGCCACTGAGAAGCGCTGGATTGGTGAGTTTAGATTCGGGCTCAAGACTAACGTAGGTGACCCTTCCATGCACGGATGAGCATGGTAGCCAGGACAGGTGATCTCGTTGCTACCAGCCGTTACGGTGCTGCTCTTGATAATGCGCTGCCCGTTGGCGTCATAGATGTAGGCGATGGTGGTCGGTCCTTGCGCCAGGGGGTTGGTGACTATCTCGGTAGACAGCCTCCCCTCCGGGTCGAAGCTGCGGTTCTGGGATAGCTTGGGGTTAGAGGCGGTTAGCTGGTTGCCGTTGGCGTCATAAGTGTAGGAGTTGGTCAGGTAGCCGGTGGGTGCGTCCTTGTGTGCAGCATCATTGTAGGTGTAGGCGTACTGAGTGCCAGCCAGCGTTCTAATGGTCATCCTGTCCAGAGTATCGAACTGGTAGCTCTCCGAGGGAAAGAGGTTGGTGGAGGAGGTAGCGGAGAGGAGGCGGTCCAGCCCGTCATACGAGTAACTGTTGGTGAAGGTGGGGTTGTTGGGGCCTGTTGCGCTCTGCTGTACCGAGGAGATATTGCCGTTGAGAGCGTATCCCATGTTCAGGTCGAGCAGCACGTTGGTGCCATTGTTGGTGGTTACTCTCGTGCGGGTGAGCCAGCCTCGCTTGGTGGTGCTGTCGTCATAGGTGTAGTCGGTGGTGAGGAACTCGTTAGAGGGTGTACCTATCCCCTGTTGCAGTTGGGTTAGCTGCCCTCGCTGGTTGTAGGTGGCGTTCTGCACGGGCATGGAGGTGCCCAGCTTGCCGGCAGATGATAGCTGATTGGGCAGCCCCATCCCCTGGGCGTTGTACCCGATTGTTATCTGTTCGTGGGTAGTATCGGGGTCCGGGTACGTGACGTTGGTCAGGCGGCTCCCTTTGTCGTATTGGTAGGCTACCAGGTACGGACGGGTAGTGTAGTTTGAGGTGGTCACAGTCTCAGACAGCATATTGCCCACAATGTCGTAGCTGTAGGCGTGCCCGTTGGCTTTGGCCGCACCCTGCCCGGCTACCGTCACCTCCGCATAACGCAGCTTGCCCCAGGTGTGGAGGGTGTCCGCGTCTCCCATATCGTTGTCATAGTAATACTTGACGTCGGGCGTGCCATTGAAGCCGTTGTTGTTGCAATCCACGAAGTGAGACGCGCCATAGAACTTCGATTTGATGCGGCTCATGTTGTCGTAGCAGAAAGAGACATAGTGGTCGGGGTAGGTGGTTGGGTTGCTCAGGAACAGGGCGTCCTTCTGCCACTTGAGGTTGCCCGCCGGGTCGTAGTCGTACTGCCAGGTGCCCATGTCCGCATCGGTCATGCTGCTCTTACGCCCCAGCCCGTCGTAGCTGATGCTGCTTGAAACGAGTTGCACCCCGTTCGCGTCCCTCATCACTTGAACGAGGTGGTTCAGCATGTCGTAGGTGTACTGGGTGTACACCGGGGTGTAATTGTTGGGGTCGGCCAACTCCTGCACCAGGTCCATCCTCCCCAGCATGTCGGTGTGCTGCCACTTGGCGTGGCGGGTCTCGTCCGTCGAGCCGGTCCACCCCAGCCAATCGTAGCTGTAGTCCACCTCGGTGCCGTCCGGGTTGACTGCGGCGGTCACCCTGCCCACCCCGTCGTAATACTTGGTTATCTTCGGCTTGGTAGTGTCGGGTTGCGTGTATACATAATGGTTGGTGTTGGCTACCAGGTAAGGCAGGGTGGTGCTGTTCAACTGCCCATTCACGTTGTAGGTGCTGTTGGTCACCGTGGAGTAGGTGCCGTCTTTGGGCTGCGCATCCTGCATCGTGCGCCCTCGCCCGTCGAACCATCGGGTGGCCCATGTAGTGGTGCCGTCGGTAGTCCCTACGCGCTCCTGGATGCTGATATAGAAGGGCGGCGTAATGCTCTGCTGGCCCACGTCCGGGAAGAAGTACTGCTCGTTGGGGTAACTCTGGCTGGCCCACCCGCCGGTAGACACCCAGGTCTTGGACGGCCTGCCGAATTTATCATAGCTGTTATTGGTCATCGTGCCGTTCATGTCTGTTACGGTGGTGACGGCGTCCAGGGTGTAGTCGTAGGTCATCGCCTCTGTACGCAGGTTTGGATAGGTTATCAGGTCGGGGAAGGAGTGGTAATAGCCCTCGTAGCGGGTGCTGGTCTGGTTGTTGTTGGGGTCCTTCACCCAGGTCTTGTTGCCGTACACGTCGTAGCCGAACTGCTGATCGCTCAGTTGTTGGGTGTAAGTGCCGTCGTGGATACCTACATGGCTGCTCTTTGAGAGGTCGCCGTTGCCGGTGACGGGGTCTATGTAACCGTAATTAGGCTGATTATCGTAGTAGTAGAGCATCTGGGCGATGTGGTTAGGACCTTCAACATTGCCGACTATACCCTTGAAGGTATTGGTCCAGCCTATCTTATCCACTATCCACCTGGTTGAGGTGTTTACCACAGCGAATCCCGAATGGGTGCTACGCTCGTCCCCCGTTATGTTGATGTCTCCGTACTCAAGCACGTCCGTCTGGTTGCCGTAGCGGGTATCATAGCCATAGGTGGTCCTCGATTGCTTCACCTGCCCCGGCTCGCAGCAGACCGCTCCATAAATGGTGCTGCGGCTCTCGGTGGTTGGCACAAAGCGTACGGTCATGTTGTCGCAGTTGTTGACGTTATCGGTCATCTTTGGCTTGGCCCCACTAACATCGGCGGGCGCTGCCTGGTCATAGTAGTTAGTCTGGTCTTCAAACAACGAGTCCGACTGCGAATAAACCGTGCGGTTCTCCGAGTAGTCGTCCTGCAAGATAGAATAGTTATTGTTGGCCGATTCGAAGTTGGTAATTTGGTTTGCGAAGCGCCACGACTGCCCCGTGGAGAAGTATGGGATGGTCCCGCCGCCGTCTTTTGGGTCTCCCGATTTGACCTGTACGTAGGTTTTGCTCGTCCCGTCCTCACTGAGATCAAGGGCAAAGCGCCCATCCGGCGAGGTGTGCAAATTGAGCCGATACCACTTGTCGCGTGAGAGGGGTACACCCATTTTAGGGTGCAATATGGAGCCATAGTAT
>JBBSGN010000234.1:0-5394 GCA_038254085.1 Chloroflexia bacterium
AAGGCCGGAAGATGTTGCACGTCTCTCTCCACTCGCTCACGAACACATCAATATGCTTGGTCGTTATCACTTCACTCTAGCCGAACCGATTGCACGTGGCGATCTGAGGCCGCTACGCGATCCGAGCGATCCAAGTGAACAAGACTTTGCTGCGTAATGCCCTCCAAACGCTCCAGTCTCGGATCCTTATTCCGGTTTTCTGTTCCGTTGCTGATACTGTTGGCGAATTCGCGACCAGGGGAGTGGGTGCTGTTGAGTGGCTGATGCGCTATCATAGAGCATTGCTTCAATAGGCCATCTGTTTCATACGGAGGAAGTCCCCATGTCAATGCACCCTCAACCCATAGCTCCTGTTCCCGAAGATACTGCCCGTGTTGCTCGCGCCGCTTTCCCAAAAGGCAATCTGTATATGAAGATGCGTGATGAATTAGGCACCATCTACCAGGACCAGCAGTTCGCACCGCTGTTCCCAACACGAGGTCAACCCGCTGAAGCCCCTTGGCGGCTGGCCCTCGTAGGCGTGTTTCAGTTCATCGAAGGGCTGTCTGACCGTCAGGCAGCCGACGCTGTCCGAAGCCGCATTGACTGGAAGTATGCTTTGGGGTTGGAGTTGACCGACCCAGGCTTCGATTTTTCGGTGCTCAGTGAGTTTCGTGCACGCCTCATCAGTGGGGGACTTGAGGAGTCGCTGCTCGATACGATGCTCGTCCAATTCAGACAACGAGGCTGGCTCAAGGAACGCGGCTCGCAGCGCACGGACTCGACACATGTGCTGGCTGCTGTTCGTGTGCTCAACCGATTGGAGACAGTGGGAGAAACCTTGCGAGCAGCACTGAACGCCCTCGCCGCAGCCGCACCCGACTGGCTACGAGAGCAGGTTGAGCCGGAATGGTTGGAGCGTGCCCCCGCTTCGCTCATGCCCACAGGTAGAGGAATACCGACTGCCTAAGGGCCAAGAAGCACGATACAAGTATGCAGCCACCATTGGCGGGGACGGTTCTCGTCTGCTGAACGCGGTCTACTCTCCCCAAGCACCTGGCTGGCTGCGGGAAATCCCAGCGGTGCAGGTGCTACGCCGCGTCTGGGTGCAGCAGTACATGGCTGTCGAAGGCCAAATCCAGTTGCGCTGTGAGCTTGCGAACCCTCAAGACTTACCACCTGCTGGTGCTCGGATAGACTCCCCCTATGACCCACAAGCCTCCTATGGCAATAAGCGGAGTGCCACGTGGACTGGGTACAAGGCGCACGTGACTGAGACTTGCGACCGCGACCCTGACGAGGTCCATGTCATCACCAATGTGGAGACTACCCAGGCGCACGTAGCAGATGCAGATGTGGCCGTGCCTACCCATGAAGCTCTGGAAAGCAAGAACCTGCTGCCTGGTGAGCACTTGTTGGATGCTGGCTATGTTGATGCAGAGTTGCTGGTGAGCAGCAGGCGGGAATATGGAATAGAGGTGGTTGGTCCGGTTCGCACCAACGCTAGCTGGCAGGCGAAGGCAGCAAAGGCGGGTAAAGCAGGTGAGGGCTACGATGTCCCGGCATTCGCTATTGATTGGGAAGCTAAACGAGTGACATGCCCGAACGGGCGCACGAGCAGTTCGTGGACGCCACATCTGGATACATGGGGCAACTCGGTGATAAGCGCGAGGTTCCTAAAGGCTGATTGTTTGCAATGTCCGGCGCGCACCTTATGTACCCACTCTGCCACTGCTCCTCGGCACATAATATTCAGGACCCAGGCCGAACACCAGGCCATACAAACCATCCGCCAGCAGCAAACGACGCCTGAATGGCAGGCTCGATACATGCAGCGAGCAGGAGTGGAAGGCACTCTATCGCAAGGGGTTCGAGCGTACGAGCTACGTGAGACACGCTATATTGGACTGGCCAAGACCCACTTACAACACATCCTAATGGCAGCAGGCATCAACATCGTGAGAATAGTGGCATGGCTCCAGGGTATTCCCAGAGCCATGACCCGTGTGTCGCACTTCGCCGCTCTAGCCCCTCTGGGCCCAGCATTGGCAGCATGAGGCTCTCCCCGATGTTATTGACAATTCGCCAACGGTATCCATTGCTACCAGACGGCCTAGATCGTCTGCCCAGGAACAACTCTAACAGCCGCACGCGGTCAGCTGCAGGCCCTACTGTTATTGCTTGCCGCGCCGCCAGATTGCCCACCAGGGCGCGCGAGCAATCGGAGCGGTAGAGGTAGGCTGAGCGTTCGGATCGGCTGGGGCAGTTGCCTGTGTTGTTGGTTGCGAAGGAGCGGGGGGTTGGGTCGCCGGGGTTGGAGCGCTAGTGGCCCTAGCTCCAGTTCCGGTTTTTGAACTCGAGACGTCACTCGCCATAGCTCCCGACGTTGAGGTGGCGGATTGCGCCTTAGGAGCTAGCACCAGCCCGCCGTCATCGTCAGCCACCTCTACTTCCTGTATGTTGTGGGCGCGCACGCTTGGGTACCGCTTGCCAGCCCCGCCGTCTGGAACCGTCGAGCCTGACCCGTGGGTTGAAGCTGTAATGGCGTTCATTTCGGCGATCGCTTTGTTGAGGGCGCTACGCGTGAGCGCAGCGAAATCGGCCGCTGGGTCCTGCTCGCCTTGAATGTAGACGCGGACGGTCGCATTACCAGCCGCGTCTACTGGCGTCACGTGCTTGACACTCAACTGTAGCCCTGGGTTCGCCTTAGCAAACGCGGCAGGTAACGCCTCGGTCACGTTCGTCAGACTCGATGCCGATGCTTGGTCGCTGCCCAGATGAAGCTGCGCTTGTAAGTTTATCCCTTTCTCCATAGTTGTGCCTCCAGTCGTATCCCCGCTACCCAGGTGCGTTTGTACCCTGTCCCGTTTCCCGCTTCCCGCTTCCCGTTCACCTTGGGCGGCTGCCAACTGCGGCTGCCGGCTGCGGCGGGTCGGCGGGTTACTTCTTGCCGCCATAAGCGAAAGTAGACACTACCGTACCTGTGGCGTCAATAAGCTCCGCCGCGTCGCCTTTGTTCGCCCAGATGGCGCTGCTTGAGCCAAAGGAGAAACCCCCCGACTCCTGGTGGACTTCGTTGGTGTACACACGTATCTTCTGCCCACCTTGGAGAGTAAAGCCGTGCCAAGTGAACTCCTGGCCGCCGTAGATGTCGTGGAGCACCCAGCCGTCCATGTTGACGGGCAACGACCCCCTATTCGCTATCTCCACATTTTCGTCAGGCTCGTTCGCCCCCTTGCTGCCATTGTAGAAGATATCGGATATCTCGACCGGGCCGAGGGAGGTCGTGCTCCCTGAGGTGTGCCCGCTCGAGATGGGGCGTGTCGCGGTAGGGAGAGGTAACTCCGAACCCTGTATCGGGTCCGAGATGGGAGGAGGTAAACTTGGATCTACGGTAGGGATCGAGCCGCTACCTTGAAGTGCGGTACTTGATATGCGGCCTGTGTCCAGCGACACCCAGTTGCCGTTGCTCTGTACATCGAATGCGATGATGGGGTGTATCTCCCAAATCGTCCCCCGCGTCTTACCTACCTGGTCGGGGTGTTCCTGGTCCATCGTGAGCCAACCGCTGATACGTACTTTGGTCTGTCCGGTCACGAGATCCAGTATCCTAGGGTATGCCCAACCCGGGTGCTGTGCACGCACCCTTGGTGTCACTTCCACAACTACCGAACTATCTCTGCCCTTGCTGGGAGAGTCCACTATCCAGAGGTGGTTATCAACGTCGTTTACCGAGTGGCAATTGCACGATTCGGGGCCTTGCTGCCTAGCTCCCGCCAGCCACCCCTCTATTTGTACAGGGATCCCCTCGTAGCGGGCCACCGTAGAGGCGTCCGCAGCCGACCAAGCGGAGCGGGGCTGCCTCTCTATGCCCCTGGGCCACGTCAGGCCGAGTATGCTCGATATGGAGACAGGGTACCAGGGAGCCGAGTCGACGCGGTTCTTGTGCAGATTTAGATCGGGGTCCCCACCGTCACCATTTGCGGGGCACCCCTGGAAAGTATTCGGAGGGGGTTGGGGTCTGTTCGCCTGGACGGGGAGCGCGCCTCCGGGGTTGCTTACTACTACTGTGCCACTATTCCCGTTCCCGTTACCACTCCCGTTCCCGCCTATAACCGCGGGTGTCTGCGCTCCGGGCGTTCCGCCGGAGCTTGAAGTATTTGGTGACCGCATAGCACGCATAGACGAGGACCACAAGGATCGCTACGAGTAGTAGTTCGCGGACGCGACGGAGGTGGCGCTTTGTCACGGTGTTCACTGGTTGCTTTCCTTCTAAGAGTGGGATTACCCCGATATCAATCGAGGGGGATGCTGGGGAAGGGGCTGTGCATCGCCGCTATTTGCTTTACGGCATCATTCATGATCACCATCGTGAAGCTGAGTGGTGACCCCTGCGAGGGCGGATGAGGGTTCCGCACGCTTCACGCTAACGTGTGCACACGCTCGCGTGACCATGCTGGGCGCCTAGGACCCTGGTTGGTTTCCAGGGGAGCTATATTTCTGCACGATCTTGTAGATGTACTCCCTGTAGGTTTGTGCCAGGGCTTGCGAGGCAATGACCAGGACATTCTCGGCGTTGCCTTGCGCGTGCCGTGAGAAGTTGTATGATCCCGTTACCACCGTGTCGTCCGCCACTAGCACCTTGTTGTGCATAAAGTCGTGCTTACTTGTAGGAGTATAAGGCGTGCTGTGCTTGCCCGTCAGGTGCCCATAGGCGACGACTTCCCGCCAGGCTGGGATTTTCCACTGGTTCTTGGGCACCATTTGCCACTGCTGCTCGACACCCTCCATTTGAGTTGCATCAAATATGCCGTCGATGGGCACGCTCCGCTTCATCAAGCTCTGCAGGGCAGCTATCATTTTGCCGGAGGTGAGCACCACAGCAGCAAGCGTTAGCCGCCCTTGCGTCTGCTCGATCAGTTGCGCGAGATTTTGGTCTATTTGAAGGCCGTCAGTAGGCGCGAAGCTGATGTTGACATGCGCCGATTGCCCCCCATATTGGAGCATGACGTCTCCACTATCCATAGCCCCCGAGGTGGCGATGTTGCCGTCCACCCATAGCTCGTTGAAGTCGTTGGTGAAGTACGCGGCCAGCTCTTGCGAGCGCAGGATTAGGATGTTACTCTCCTGTAGGGTCCAGCTGTCATCTGTCCAGTTGGAAGAGCCTGTCCATACCTGAGCCTGCGGCGTGCCCGCATCAATCACAGCGTACTTATCGTGCATTAGGGCGTGAAAGCCCTCGATAGGCTTGGAAGGTAGACCAAGAGCTTGCACGTAGGCCGAGGTATCGGTTGGCGGGGCCACGGCGAACGGGCTGTTGGTCGAGGCCTGCATCTGCGCTTCCGGGTGCTGGTCCGGCCTCGGCTGGTATCCCGGTATCTGGGCCTGCTGTGTGGCCGCATCATACGCGATACG
>JBBSGN010000235.1:0-5384 GCA_038254085.1 Chloroflexia bacterium
CGTCCCTGATAGGGAAGGTATGCTATGAGAATCCTGGTTATTGACGATGATCCTGATGTTGTAGAGGCCATTGCCCTCTCGTTTGGGCTGCAATGGCCGGAGGCGCAGATCGTGTCGGCTGAAGACGCACGTAGCGCGATCTCGATCTTCAAGAGTGAGAACCCCGACGTGGTGCTGCTCGATATTGCCTTACCGGATGCCGACGGGTTCGAGGTACTGAGGCGCATACGCGAGCGGTCGGACGTGCCGGTACTGATGATCTCGGCGCGTGGCGAGGAGATTGACAAGGTGCGCGGCCTTGAGCTTGGCGCGGACGATTATATCACCAAGCCTTTCGGCTATCTCGAATTATCGGCGCGAATAAAGGCCGTCATGCGGCGCGCCCAATCGCTCCCGCCCGTGAGCGGCGGTGGCAGGTTCGATTCCGGCCCGCTCTCTATCAATTACGCAACCCACCAGGTCTATCTGGACGGCAAGCCTGTCAAACTAACGCCCATCGAGTACAAGTTGCTCTACCAGCTTACTCGCAATGCCGGCCAGGTGCTGCTCCACGACCAGCTACTCACCAAAATCTGGGGGCCGGAATACCTGGGCGAGCTTGACTATCTGCGAATATACGTGCGCCGCCTGCGCGAGAAGCTGGAGCCGAACCCCCAGCAGCCCACCCAGATCCTGACTGAGCGTGGTCTGGGCTACCGCTTCGAGGCCAACCCGGAAGCCAGCTAAGGATTATGTCAACTCCTCTGCGGGTCGCGCTCGACACCAGCTTCGCGGGCGTGAACCGCACTGGCGTTGGCCTATATTCGAGGGAACTGGCCGCGCACCTGGGCAAGCTGGCCCACGTCAGTAACATCGCGCTAAGGTGCTACGGCCCGGCCTGTGGACCTAGTCAACGAGCAGGACTGGTGGGCACGATGCAGGAGTGGCCCGTTTACACGCAGCTTGCCTTGCCGATACTGCTCGCTGGCTTTCGGCCCGACATTGCGCATTCGACCTCGCACATCGGCCCGATATGGGGGCGGGGTCGCCATATAGTCACGGTGCATGACCTCATCTTCATGCGCTACCCCGAAGACTACAATCCACTCTGGCTCGCTATCACACGCTTGCTGCTCCCCAGAGTGCTTGCGCGTGCCTGTATCGTGATAGCCGACTCTGAGACGACCAAGGCCGACCTCTGTACATTCTTCGGCTACCCAAGCCACAAAATCCGGGTAATCTACCCCGGCATCAACTCCGACTTCAACCTGCCAGCCGACTCCGAGGTCATGGCCGCCTTGCGCCGGAGGCTGGGTATAGGCGATAGCCGTTATATCCTCTGCCTCGGCCCCTGGGTCAAGCGCAAGAACTTGGAAGTAGTTGTGCGCGCCTTCCCGCGCCTGGCCGAGCTATTGCCGGATGTCCATCTCGTCATCACCGGCAGCCGAGCGAGAGGCATGAAAGGCACGCCTGTCGAGGACGCTGTCCAGAGCCGGCCCGCAAGCACGGGGAGCAAAGTTCATCTAACGGGATATGTAGCCGCAGAGGAGTTGCGCTCCCTCGCGCAAGGGGCCTCCGCGCTTGCCTATCCTTCTCGCTTCGAGGGTTTCGGTCTACCCCCGCTAGAGGCCATGTCTGCGAGTGTGCCTACCGTCGTCTCGAACACGCCCGCCGTAATCGAGGCCACAGGCGGCGCGGCCCTGGTCGCCGACCCGGACCGGCCTGAAGAGTGGGCCGATGCCTTCTTCCATGTTCTCACTGACCCCGACAAAGCCGCCCAACTGGTCGCCGCAGGCAAGCGACGCGCAAGCTGCTTCTCCTGGGAGCGATGCGCGCGCGAAACAGTGGAACTGTATGGACTCATGAAACGTGAAACGTGAGGAGGTAATTCACGTATCACGCATCACGTTTCACATTTCACGAGTCTTTTTTATGAACTTTTAAGCATTTTTGGTCGCACAATACTTGCCAAAACGCTAGGCACAGTGTAAATTGTGCGATATAATACGGGTGGCACGGGGCAGAACGCATAGGGCTACCACACCGTGCAGAGGAGGACAGCGATGGTAGTTGGCGAAACCCTCGAACTATTCATTGTTTTAGGCACGATTCTCTTCTCTATTTTCCTCCTGGTAATTATAGATCGCATAGGCACCGTGCGCGGCACACTGGAAGACGATGAGGAGGAGATATAATGGCACGCACCACTCGCACCATAGGCGACAGAGTTCCCCGCTTCCCGCGTCCCGGCGACATCATGAACAGGATGCCCTCCGGTGTCCGCAGGCGGGCCGAGACCGCAGGCGAAATTGGCAAGCGGACCTGGGACGATATTACAGGCTCGATCATTCGCAACGGCTGGCCCACGTCTGTTCGCGGGCGCTCGCTCGCCGTCATGAACAGCGTGTTCCTCCACCTCCACCCGATTCGCACACGCCCCGATGCTATCAAGATGACCTACACATTCGGGTTGGGCGGCATCTCGTTCTTCCTGTTCCTGCTGCTGACGCTGACCGGCGTGCTGCTCATGTTCTATTACATCCCCACAGTGGACCAGGCATATAACACCATGCGCGATATACAGGCCACTCAGCCGTTTGGCTTCTTGCTGCGTAACATGCACAGATGGGCCGCTCACGGCATGGTCATCACGGTGTTCCTACACATGTGCAGGGTCTTCTACACCGGCTCCTTCCGTTCGCCCCGCCAGTTCAACTGGGTGGTGGGCGTGATACTGCTGGTGCTGACCTTCCTGTTGAGCTACACCGGCTACCTCCTTCCGTGGGACCAGTTGGCCCTCTGGGCGGTTACGGTGGGCGTGAACATGGTAGGGTCCACCCCCATGTTGGGCGACTTGGTGAAGTTCTACCTGATTGGCGATTACACAGTGGGGCAAAACGCCCTCCTCAGATTCTATACGCTGCACGTTATCGGAGTGCCGCTGATTACGGCGGTCTTTCTGGCGATCCACTTCTGGCGGATACGCAAGGACGGCTTCTCGCGTGGCCTCACCTTTACGTCCCGCATTTTGGAGCACGCCGACACCCGCTCGGCAGGCGCAAAGGCGGCAGGGCAGGCGAAGTAGTGAGTACCGAGTACCGAGTGACCAGAAGGCGGAAGGCAGATAAAGCTGATAGCTGATAGCTAACTTAGGAGACCGATATGGCTACAACCGGAGATCGGCTGACGACCACGGAAGCGAATACCACGATCCAAAAGGGCGCGCGGGTCCTCACGCCGCCACCGCGCACACGGCCCACCACGCCCGCCGAGCAAGAGGCCGATACGGTGCAGGTTTGGCCCCACCTTGTGGTCATCGAGTTCCTGGGCGCGGTCATCATCACGATTAATCTGGTGCTGCTCGGCACGCTGGTGAACGGGCCGCTTGAAGACGTTGCCAATCCCGACCGCACGCCCAACCCGTCCAAAGCGCCCTGGTACTTCCTCAACCTGCAGGAATTGCTCTTGCATATGAATCCGGCGCTCGCGGGCGTGATAGTGCCGACCATCGCTCTTGTCCTCATAGCCGCTATCCCCTTCGTAGACAGGAGTACCAGAGGTCTGGGCGTGTGGTTCTATAGCCCGCGCGGCCCGAAGATCGCCGGATTCATGGCGGTGTACACGACGGCAGTGTGCGCGGCGCTTATCGCTCTCGATAAGCTCTTCCCACTAAAGGCAAATTTCACCAACTGGCTGCAAACAGCAGATGTGGCCCAAAACCACACGTCGGGGTTCCTGTCGTTCATCACTGTGGTCGTGGGCAATATTGTCGGCGGAACGAGCGATGCTTCTAAGCACGCCTCGGCCCTCGGTATACTGCAAGAAGCGATAGTGGGGTGGATAATACCAACCATCTTCTTCACTATCTTCCCGATCATCGCTGTCATACTGATGAAGATCATCTTCAAGGGTATCAACCTGAGCGAGATTATTATCGGGCTGTTCACGGGCTTTGTGACAGTGTACGCAGTATTGACATTCGTCGGCACCGCCATGCGCGGCCCCGGCATGGACCTCTTCCCGCCCTGGGCCGTGCCGCCAGGCACCAAAGGCGGATGATCTGTAATTTTGAGTTTTGAATTGTTCCCTCTTAATTCAAAACTCAGAACTAATCGAGGGGAAAGGGGAGTACCGACATGCAAGTTGCTGGAAGACCGGAGAGCCGAGAAACACTTACACCTCGCACCGGCGTGGAGGGCACGAGGCGTTCCGAAGACACGGCTGGAGGCAGGACCGCCCCCTCGCAGACGCGGCGCGACATCCTGAAGTGGGGTCTGTTTGGGTCGCTGCTGCTGATCGTGGGCGGTTTCACGCAGGGCTTCCTCTCATATTTCTACCCGAAGAAGGTAGGCACGTTCGGCAGCAAGGTACAGGTGGACGGTACGGTTGCCGATTATCCTGTCGGCACGGTGTTCCGGGTTAGAGAGGGCAAGTTCTACCTGTCGCATGTGCCGGAAGGGTTGCTGGCCCTTTACTGGAAGTGCAAGCATCTTGGCTGCACGGTGCCCTGGAAGCCGGACGAGGAGTTCCAGGGGAACCAGGGCATATTCCACTGCCCATGTCACGGCTCGATATACCTGCGTACCGGGCAGAACGTCGCAGGCCCCGCCCCCGCGCCGCTGGACTACATGGACATCGAGCTTGCGGGCGGCAAAATCACCGTCAACACCGGCAAGATCACCACGCGAGTGCGCTGGGAGCCAAGCCAGGCAGTGAAGGTTTAGGGGTCGGTAGTCGGTAGTCAGTTTTCCGTATTCACCGACTACCGACTACCGACTACCGACTACCGACTACCGACTACCGACTACCGACTACCGACTACCGACTACCGACTACCGACTACTCGTACAGGAGGAGCGAACATGCGGGATAAAGTTGTCCTGGGCGTTACACTCTCTATTGTGCTGCTGTTGACCCTGGCCATTTATGGCGCGATAGACAGCCAGAGAGGGCCAACCGTGCATGCAGGCGACATCGAGCGCGCACAGCGCAACGGTCAGCACCTGTTCGCCCAATACTGCATCCAGTGTCACGGCCCGCAGGGCGAAGGCTGCATCGGGCCGGCCCTCAACCGGGCGGCTTGGCGGCCTGAGGTGAACGGCGAGAAAAACCTCCAGTACGACGAAGCCTCGCACGACTTCATCAAGAAGACGGTGGTCAACGGGCGCAACTCCAACCAGCCGGGCATCCAGATGCCTGCCTGGGCCAACGCCAATGGAGGCGCGCTCAACGACCAGGAGATAGAGGACGTAATTACATTTATACAGCGCGGCGATTGGTCCACCGTGATCGAGAACGTGGCCTCGGCGACGGGGCTTGGCGAAGACCTTCCGACTTACCCGGGCTTCGACGACAAGAACAAAGTCGCCCAGGTCAAAGACCTCATGCTCGCCAAAGGCTGCCTC